>JAUSIF010000351.1 GCA_030648135.1 Xanthobacteraceae bacterium | reverse complement strand
TGCGGCCGCAAGCAGGATGAGACCCGCGATGTAGCTATTGATCTGGTCGGCCGGAAGGTAAGGCTTGAACAACCAGCCGATGAAGAGCCAGCCCAGGAACGCCATGGAGAACGGCTTGACGGCCCAGTTGATGAAGAGGGTAACCCCGATGCCTCGCCAGTGCTCTTTGACCCGCGACAACGCCGCGAAGTCGATCTTGACGAGCATTGGGATGATCATCAGCCAAATCAGGGCTGCCACGGGCAAGTTGACCTTGGCGACCTCGGCAGAGCCGATGAGATGGAACACGGTAGGAAAGTAGTGCCCAAACGCTATTCCGGCGAGAATGCAGAGCGCGACCCATAGGGTCAGATAGCGTTCGAAGGTGGACATGATCAGCCTCGCTCGGTCGGGGTGAGTCCTGCGGTTGCGCGATCAGTAAAGATGGCGAGCGGGAAGCGAATCGTCCGGCTCATTCGGCGGCGGGCGCCGGCGCCGCGGCTGTTGCTCGTCCGGTCGCGCCCTTGAGGCCGCCGATCTCCTTGAGCTTGCTGCGCAAGGCGACCTCGTCGAGCGCCTCGAAGGGGAGGGCGACGAAGAGGGAGATGCGGTTGTGCAGGAGACGATAGGCCTCGGCGAAGGCGGCGCGGACCTCGGCGGGCGAGCCCTTGGCGGCGGCCGGGTCAGCAATCCCCCAATGCGCGGTCATGGGCAGGCCCGGCCAGATCGGGCAGGCTTCGCCGGCGGCGTCATCGCAGACGGTGAAGACGAAGTCCATGTTCGGGCTGCCGGGCTTGGCGAATTCGTCCCAGCTTTTCGAGCGCAGCCAGGACACGTCGTAGCCGAGCTGAGAGAGGAGCGCGCGGGCTTCCGCGTGCACTTCGCCCCTGGGCCGGCTGCCGGCGGAGAAGGCGCGGAAGCGGCCCTGGCCGAGTTTGTTCAGGATCGCCTCGGCCATGATCGAGCGGGCCGAATTGCCGGTGCAGAGCACGAGCACATGATAGATGCGGTCGGTTGCGGATTTCCTTTCGCGCCGGACGAGTTCGCCGATGCGGGCGAGCAACGGATGGGATTCGTCGCAGGCCTCGGGCTTGCCGCCGCAGCAATCCTCGACCAGGAATCCGACCAGACGAGCGAGGCCGTCGAGATCGGCGGAATAAAGCACGGAGCGCCCGTCGCGCCGGGATTCGACCAGGCCCGCTTGCGCGAGCTCGGCGAGATGGCCCGAAAGGGTGTTGTGCGGCACGTTGAGAAGCCGCGCCGCCGCGCCGGCCGCAAGCCCGGCGGGTCCGGCGTGGACGAGCTGCCGGAAGGCGGCGAGCCGGGTCGGATGCGCCAGCGCACCGAGCGCTTCGATCGCTTGGGCGGTGTGCTTCGTTCGGGGTGTCGACAGGGGCAGCCTCCCAGACAGAATAACTTGTCAATTATAGTCGACAGATCGACGTGATGTCTATAAGAGGCCCATATCACTGGTTTTGCTATGATTTTCTTATGTACTTATAGCTGCAAGGCGGCCACGGAATAACCGGGAATGAGACCGAAAGACTGTCGGTTTTTCCAAGGCGTATGCGCGACTTTAGGTCGCTTGCAAAGAAGTCGATTGCTTCGGATCGGCCGGGCGGGCAAGGTTTTTAGAAGTATTCCGGAACGGGGAGCGTTTGCGGCGATGGATTACGAGCAGGCGTTTGGTCAGGCGCTCGAAGCTCTCCGGCGCGAACGGCGCTACCGGGTGTTCAACGAGATCGAGCGAGACGCATCACGCTTTCCGCGCGCGAACTGGCGCTCGCCTGCGGGTCCGCGCGAGATCGTGATCTGGTGCTCGAACGATTATCTCGGCATGGGCCGGCATCCGGCGGTGATTGCGGCGATGGTGGAGACGGCGCGGCGAACCGGCGCGGGCGCGGGCGGCACGCGCAATATCTCCGGGACCAGCCGGGCGATCGTGGAGCTGGAGGCGGAACTTGCGGATTTGCACGGCAAGCCGTCGGCGCTGGTGTTCACCTCCGGCTATGTGTCGAACGAGACCGGGATCGCGACGCTGGCGCGGCTGTTGCCTGATTGCCTGATCCTGTCGGACGCGGGCAATCACAATTCGATGATCGAGGGCGTGCGCCGCTCGGGCCGGGACAAGGCGATTTTCCGGCACAACGATTTGGCGCATCTGGAGGAGCTGCTCGCCTCCGCCGGCGCGCGTCCCAAGCTGGTGTTGTTCGAGAGCCTGTATTCGATGGGCGGCGACGTGGCGCCGATCGAAGCGATCTGCGATCTCGCCCGCCGCTACGGCGCCATGACTTATCTCGACGAGGTGCATGCGGTCGGGCTCTATGGCGCGCGCGGCGGCGGCATCGCCGAGCGCGACGGGGTGATGGAGCGGGTCGATGTGATCGAGGGCACGCTCGGCAAGGCCATCGGGGTGGTCGGGGGCTATATCGCGGGCAAGTCGGCGATGATCGACGCGGTGCGCTCGTTCGCGCCGGGGTTCATCTTCACCACCGCCTTGCCGCCGGCGGTGGCGGCGGCGGCCACGGTTTCGATCCGCCACCTGAAGAGCTCGAAGCTCGAACGCGAACGGCACCGGACGCAAGTCGAGAAGACCAAAAGAGCGCTCACGCAAGCGGGTCTGCCGCTATGGCCGACCGAGACGCATATCATTCCGCTGATGGTGGGGGAGGCGGGCGCCTGCAAGGCGGCGAGCGATCTGTTGCTCGCCGAGCACGGGATTTATATCCAGCCGATCAATTTTCCGACGGTGACGCGGGGAACCGAGCGTCTGCGTATCACGCCGACCCCGTTCCATGACGACGATCTGATCGCCGCGCTGGCGCAGGCGCTCGTCGAGGTCTGGCGCCGGCTCGAGCTTCCCTTCGCCACGAGCGCGCCCGCCCAAGCGGCGGAGTGAAAAGTCCGCATCTTCTCAAGCAAGGGAAGACCATAAAGGCCGCCAGGAAATCAGCGCGGAGAACGGACTGGTTGGCTGGCGCCGCAGTGCAGATGGCCCCCTGCTCTGCCCGTTTTCCCTGCTAACAGGGAATTTTACAGGGAATATCACCCGATTCCAGCTTTTCGTCCCCTAGAGACTCTAAATTATAGCGCCGAGGCAGGGCGTTAGACGCAAATTCCCTACTCAAGG
>JAUSIF010000044.1 GCA_030648135.1 Xanthobacteraceae bacterium | reverse complement strand
GCTCAAAAGCGCTGGCGCAATCGCCGGCGGGGCAAGGATGGCACCGGTTGCCGAAACCTGGATCAGCATCGTGACGACAAGCGGGATGTTTCTTTCAATAAAAGAGGCGATGCTGTGCTCCGGTTTAGGGAGGTTCACGCGGAATACATGGGCAGTTCGCCAATCGCGCCTTCAGCCCGCAGCACTGCGATCTGTTCATCGCTGTAGCCAACTTCACGCAGCAGACTGCAAGTGTGCGCACCCATTGCCGGAGCGGCGTTGGTCGGAAGATCGACGCCGTTGATGCGTATCGGGTTGGCAATCATCCGTGCTGTGTGACCGTCTTCGTAACGAAAGTCGAGCACGCTGTCGCGCTCGGACACAAAGGGGGTCGAAAGCGCCTGGGCAACGTCATAGACCGGCGAGATTGGCACCTTGCCGGCGAGCAGGCGGATCCACTCCTCGGTGGGACGGCGCGAAAACGCAGTATCCAACATTTGCGTTACGCGGGGGCGGTTTGCGAGCCGCACGGCGAAGTTGCAGAGTTCCGGGTCCACTTTCCATTCAGGATGTCCGAGTTCGTCAGCGAGGATGGTCCAGAACTTCTCCTTGTTGCACATAATGAATACCCAGCCGTCCTGCGATCGATAAAGCTGGCTCGGCGTCAGGCTCGGATGGGTCGAACGTTCGCCACGGCCGGTGACGGTGCCGCCGTTAAGAAACCAGGTGCCAGGATAGTTCAAGTTGTGCAGTGCCACGTCGAAGAGTGATGTGTCAACATCCATACCGACACCTGTGTCGCGGGCACTTACGACGCCAGCTAGTAGCGCGAATGAGGCCGCCAGCCCCGTCATCAGGTCGACGATCGAAAGTCCGTAGCGGGTCGGTGGCCCGTCAGGCTCGCCGGTGAGCGACATGTGCCCTGCTTCGGCCTGCATCAGATAGTCATAGCCAGGCCAGGCCTTGCGGGAACCGTCTCGCCCGTATGCCGATAGGTGAGCGCAGACGATGCGCGGATTTATCTCGCACAGATCCGCGTAGGTCAGGCCTAGCTTCTCAGGGTGATCGCCACGTAGGTTGTCGAGGACCGCGTCAGCTTCCTTCACCAGAGCCCGAAATGCCTCTATCCCCTTCGGGTGCTTTAGATCGAGCGTTATGCTTTTCTTGTTACGGTTGAAGGTCTGGAAGAACTGGCTGTCGCCAGGACCAAAATAGTGGGGCCCCACCGAGCGGCCAATATCGCCGCCTTCGTTGTGATTCTCTATCTTGATCACTTCGGCGCCGAGATCCGCCAGGTATGATGTGCCGAACGGGCCGGCACCGTACTGTTCGACAGCAAGAATGCGCAAGCCGGCGAGCGGCAGCGGGCGTGGTGAAGCGGTTGCTTGCATGGGTTTCCTATTGAAGAGTCAGAAGTGATTCGAACCGCGCGGCGCTGGGCAAGGTGTCGAGCTGCAGGATCGCGTCAAGCACCTGCTGCGCCTGCTCATGAGTGGCCGTGCGCGTGAAGTTCTCAAAGAATTTGGATTCGATGTCAGCGTCAGTGATCGGACGTTCAGCGTTGCCGCGGTTGATCGCCACGCGATGGCGGCGTGTGCTGCCATCGTCGAGTTCTACGATGACCTCTCCCGTGTAGTGGCGCGGATAGGTCGATGCTTCGTCGACCGCGTATTCAACGAGATCCATTAGGGCTTGTATGGCGCTGTCGGCGATGGCCTCGGCGCTGAGATCGTCCAGCGCGAAGCGCCCTCGCAGGAGACCACAAGCCACGGCATAAGGCATGCTGAATTTCGCGTCGTAATCGCTGACAGGACGGCGCTTGGCTTGCATTGGTTCGCAGACTACCTGGACCACGCCAGCAGGCACTAGCCCACGGATGCGGCGGATCCGCTGCGGATCAATGCCTTCGCGATGCAAGGCGATGGCCGCGTCAGCGCAACCGTGCAACAGATGACAAGCAGGAAAAGGCTTGACTGCGACCTGCTCAAGCTCCCACTGCTGCATCAGGCCGGCGGTCGCGAGCGACTCATCGCAGGCGGCGAGCAGGTCGGGCGGCAGGTGGGTTCGAAACAGACCATAGCGGCCTTCATAGGCAGCGTGCGGCGCCGGTATCTGCGACTGCGCGTAGCTCGCCGCAGTGATTCCAGCGGAGGCTGCCCAGCCTGGATGCAGGCGCTTGGTCCACGACCCATCTTCAAGGAATTGCAGGCTGCCACTCGCCAAGGACAAGGCAATGCCCTGCGCATCGGCGAGCCCATCCGGTGAAAGGCCTAGAAGTTTGCCGGCTACGAGTGTGCAGGCGAAGGTTCCGACAAGGCTTGTCGGATGAAAGCCCGCGCGGTGAAAACCGCCCTTGGCGACGCTCGCAATGCGCGCGCCCGTCTCAATGCCCGCAATGTAAGCAGTCAGCAGCGCCGCACCGGTCGCGTCGCTGCGCGCTGCCATGGCGAGTGCCACCGGGAAGGTGCTGACGGTCAGGTGAATGACCCCGGCGGTATGAGTGTCGTCATAGTCGAGACCGTGCGCCAGCATACTGTTGACCAGGGCCGCATCGCGCAGCGGCAGGCGCGCAGCCATCCCTATTACGCCTCGGGGACCATCACCCGAGAGTTGTGCCGCAGCGGCCGACATAGTCAGCGCAAAGGGCTCCTCCCGTGCGGCGATGGCACAGCCGACCGCGTCGAGAATCAGGTACTTGGCGCGCTCAACGATGGCCGCAGGCACCCGATCAAGTGTCAGCTTCTCGACGAATGCGCCGATTTGCTCAGAGACTGTCTGCTCCTGCGTTTCATGTTTCATCGTTGAGCCGTGCATCGGGCGCGGGCCTTCGCTGGGTGAGGACATCGGTTTTCCTAGTCAAGATCATTATTGTATGGACAATATACGATAAAGTGGAAAAGATGTCAAACCCGTATCACCCCCGCGTCAGTGGGGCGCCGCTATTTTTTCAATTGCGTGCGATAGGTGAAGCGATTGCTTGGATGAATGTTGTCGGCCACGTCAATGAGCCGGCGCTTTGAGTCGCAGTAACGGCGGACAATACGTAAGCTTGGCGCGCCAGTCGTGGTGCCGAGATTGCCGGCGTCATTGAGCCCAGGCGCTATGCCTTGCAGTTCTTGGCCCACCCGCCGGATCGAAATCTTGTATTCCTTTTCGATCAGGGCATACATGGCCATCTTGCCTTCGCGCAGCTTGCTCTCAATGCCAGTGAAGACCCGATTGATAAACAGGCGCGAGATGCAGATCGGCTGCTCGTTGCCGCTGTCGCGCCGGGTGCCGTCGCACAAATCCATTCATCGTCGGGTCTGACACCAAAATCGCGTGTCTACGCCTTGGTTATGGCAGTTTTTCCGGCGTAAACGAAATTCAGAGTCGAGTTCTGTGCGTGCTGGAACAGGTAGCGCAAGGATGTTGCGTCGTGGGTGTAGCGCAAGTCATCGGGTGTCGCGATCATGACCGTGCCGACACGCTGCTGACGAGCGACGAGTTCCGCCGATTCAAGGTTACGAACCGCCTCCCGCGCGGCGAACCGACTGATGCCACGCTGCTCGCATAACTCTGCCTCCAGATTAATTAAAGGGAGTTCGGAAATCCACTTTAAATGCACCACCTACCGTGGGGGGGGCAGGAAGACGGCTAGCTGATTTTCAGAGCCGCAGGCACCTGCTACAAGCGGAACTGGTGCACAAGGACGGCAAGGATTTCGGAGATGGTGAGAGCGAACACCTTTGATCCAATCTTTAATTGTGCGGACAATATAGGATATTGCTTTAAAAATGTCAACAGCAGGCAAACGGCCCGCAGGCCAGGAGACCCGCTACTTGCGCAATTGCATGCGGTAAGTGAACCGGTCGCCCGGGTGGATGTTCTCCGCCACTTCCATCAGTCGGCCGCGTTCATCGAAGTAGCGGCGCACAATCAACAGCGCCGGCGATCCTGGCAGTGCACCCAGGTTGGCGGCGTCGTCCGCCTCCAGCGCCACGCTCTGTAGGTCCTGCTCCACGCGCTGGATCGGCACGCCGTACTCGCGCTCGATGATCGCGTACACGGCGGTCTTGCGGTCGCGCAACCTCGCCTCGATGCCCTTGAGTTCGGGATTGAGGTACAGGCGCGTCAAGCAGATGAGCCGGCCCGCCTGCTCCTGGCCCTTGGCATCCTCAACAATGCTGCCGTGACGCAGGCCAACCGCATAGACCCACTCCTCGCCGGGGGACGCACCGAACTGCGTTGCCTTCTCTTTTGCCAGCGCGACTTTTCCGACAAACATGAAACGCAACTCAGTGTCCTGCGCGTACTGGAACAGATCGCCGACCGACGACACGGTGTGCGTGTAACGCGCATCCGAAGGGGTCGCAATAACCACGGTGCCGACCCGCTGCCGGCGTGTGACGAGACCTGCCGAGGACAAGATGCGCACCGCTTCGCGCGCCGTGAAGCGGCTGATATGGAACTGCTCGCACAGCTCCAGTTCCGTGGGCAATCGCGCGCCAATCGGAAATTGGCCGGTCGCGATGGCGGCCGTCAGTTCGCGGGCGATCTGGAGATAGCGGGGGCCGGATGTGTTATTGGCCATAGAATTAAATTCGCCGTCAACAATGAGCCCAGTGCCTACCACCTTCTTGCTGGATGCAACTTTTGCGGTGGTTGTGCGCTTTGCGGCCCGTTTTAATAGAGTTGTCATACCGCCATTTCACCACACCCTGCGCGCGTTGTAACCCGGAAACACGAGGCATACGTACGGCCTGCCAGCCGGATGGCACATGATCCATCGCCACCCAGCAATTCGATATTCGCCTGGACGACCGCATCGTGTGCTCGCATGTGACCCGGAGCCAGTGGCCGTGATGCGTTCGTTGGCGGCTTCCGGCGTGCACGACGGTCGTTTCCAGGCATTCCCAGGCGTTCCGTTTTAGGATGCGCGGCGGCTTTTTCGCGCAACATGAGCTTCACGATCCTTTGGGGCACGGGTAGAACTGGACCGCACAAACAAGACGCAGGTGTCGATACAACGTTATTCGCGGTGCCCACCTTCAAGGGGCCAGCTCACAACGATAGCGTTGCTGCCGCGGGGTACTTCGAACCGGATGTCTGCGCCAAGTGCTAGGTTCGATGCGTCGGTCTGTACGATCGGCTCCAGCAGCTTGACCGGCACGAATGGATTATGCTGCGTGACCAGCTTCTTGTCTGAGTGTTCGCGCAGTCTGCGATGGACAATGTTGGCGATGCCATTGCCCAGGGTAACACCTGCAATGAATGCGCTCCTTTGACGACCTTCTTGCATGAATTGGGCCTTGAGCTCAGGGCTTTAGAAAGGTCTCTTTGGACTGGTTCCAACAACCTCGCTCGTCATGGTGTGCATGATCTCCATCGAGAACACACCATCGTTTCGATTCCTCTTCAGCTCGATGCATGTTGGGCAGCCGCTTACCGATATGGCAACGCCCGCCTCACTTCACTGCAACGAACATAAAGCGATTGGCGCAAAAAAAATATTCACCATCGCCCTCACGAGAGCGGATGTCGGCGACCCAAGCGTCGGCTTCCAGTGCGTCCACACCGTTGCGCACAGCGGCGTTTCGGGCGATCGCTATCAAGCCGACGCCAAAAGAATCTGGGTCGTAGCGGGTTTCGAGCAAGGGGTAGGCCTCGGCCTTGTCCAGCCGCAGGCCTGCGTTGTGGAACATACGGTGTAGCTGGCGCGGTAACTGCCAGTGCGCAAAGCGCCAGCGGCCGTCAAATATACGCCGCATCTGCGCTGCGTCCTCTGACTCGTACACGCACATATCCCAGTCGGTTTCCAGAACCGCCAATCGTCCGCCCGGACGCAACACACGCGCCGCCTCGGCAATCGCCTGCTCAACGTTTGGCACATACGAGTAGCTTTGCACCGCAACCACAAAGTCGACGCTCGCGTCAGGCAGATCCAACGCGGTTGCATCACCCAAGCGTGTCTCGATCACATCGGCCAACCCTTCGCGCTGAGCCCGCTCGGTGACGCCTGCCACCATGTCGGCGCTCACGTCAATGGCGAACAACCGACCACCAAGCATGACCTCGCGTGCGAGTTCGCAGCTTAGGTGCCCCAGACCGCAACCGATGTCGACGCCAGTCTCTCCCGGTTTTGCCAAAATGAGTTCGCGCAAACGGCGGCGCTGCTCAACGATTTGTGGGCTGGCGTACAGCTTGTCTAGGCGCGGCGCCATAGCCGCATTGAACACATTAGCTTTGGAATTAAGGTCGGACATTGGTAGCCTTTCAAGCTGAATTCAAATGTACAGACATTTAATTTTAATCATTCATCAATGTTAATAGGAGTAAACCCTAGTTCTATTCATAAAATCATTTTGTAAAATGTCCGTACAAACTAAAAATTTGTCAATGTTCGCGAGCTAGTCTCGTTCGCAGCAGTTCGTCCTAACTTTGGAGATACAGATGGTTCACCTCAAACGTTTAGTCGGCGCCGTAGCGCTGGTTTTCAGTTGTCTTGTCTCGGCGCAAGAGCCGATTGTCATCAAGTTCAGCCATGTGAACCCGGCCCAATCGCCGAAGAATCAGGCGGCCGAATATTTCAAGAAGCTCGCCGAAGACGGCACACATGGACGGGTGAAGATCGAACTTTACCCGTCCAGCTCGCTATACAAGGATTCAGAGGAATTGGTCGCTCTCCAACTTGGCTCTGTTCAGATGCTGGCACCGACGCTGGGAAAATTCGGTCCTATGGGTATGCGGGACTTCGAGGTCTTCGACCTGCCTTACCTGTTTGATAGCTTCGACCAGGTTCATCTCGTCACGCAGGGGCCGATCGGCAAGCAACTGCTCAAACAGTTGGAAGCGAAGGGCATCAAGGGGTTGGCCTTTTGGGATAATGGTTTTAAGCAAATGAACGCCAACAAGCCACTGCACACGCCAGCCGACTTTAAGGGTCTGAAGATGCGCATTTTCAGCTCCAAGGTGCTCGACGCCGAGATGCGCGCTCTTGGTGCCATTCCGCAGGTAATGGCTGCCAGCGAAATGTACCAAGCCATGCAGACCGGCTTGGTGGATGGTGGCGAGAATACAGAGTCAACCTTTTATCAATTCAAGATGTATGAGGTCCAGAGCAACATGACCCTTTCAAACCACGGATATGTGGGGTATGCCGTGGTTGCGAACAAAAAGTTCTGGGAGGGGCTGCCGCCAGACATTCGCGTCGTGCTCGACGATGCCATAGTCAAGGCGACCGAGTTCGGAAACCGCGTCGCCAAGAAGGAAAACGACGATGCTCTCGAAGCCATGCGCAAGCTCAATCGTACCCAAATCATCACACTGACCAAGTCCGAACGCGACGAATGGAAAAAAGTGTTGCTCAAGTCACACCAGTCGGCCGATCGGATTGACAAAAATATGCTGCAGGCTATATATAAAGAAGCAGCCACCGTGAGACACTGAGCACGACGATCAGACCGTGGCACTGCATCACGGTGATAGACCTCACACACATGCTGTCAGGTCCTTACGGCACGATGATACTGACAGATATGGGTGCACGGCTCAATCACGATTGAGCCGCCGAGGCGAAGCGCGGGCAGATGTGAGTTGTTGGTCGCCGACCCGCACTTCTCGCGCGATGGCATGGGAGCGCACTTCACGACGCT
>JAUSIF010000343.1 GCA_030648135.1 Xanthobacteraceae bacterium | reverse complement strand
GGCGGCCGGCGCAACAGCGGCAAAGACAAGTCGTTTCAATGACAAACAGGTATTTCGGCCGTTGCTCCGGCGCCGGGTCGATTTTGAGGCCGCCCTTCACTGTGTTAGAAAATTCTTGAAATAGGTTGCCGCCAACAGGCGGCGGGCGATCCGAAACGAGGCAATGACCCAGAAGCGCTCGAGTTACGACTACGAGGATCTGCTAGCCTGCGGACGTGGCGAGTTATTTGGGGAGGGCAATGCCCAGTTGCCCCTGCCGCCGATGTTGATGTTCGACCGTATCTCCGAGATCGCGGAAGCTGGCGGAGAGTATGGCAAAGGGCTGGTGCGGGCCGAGTTCGAGGTGAAGCCCGGGCTTTGGTTCTTTGCCTGTCATTTCAAAGGCGATCCGGTCATGCCGGGCTGTCTTGGGGTCGATGCCCTCTGGCAGTTGTTGGGATTCTTCCTCGGCTGGCTTGGCGCGACCGGAAGGGGCCGTGCGTTGGGGGTGGGAGAGATCAAGTTCTCTGGTCAGGTGTTACCCTCGGTGAAGAAAGTGATCTACGGTCTCGAAATCAAGCGGATCATGCGCTCCAAGCTCGTACTCGGTATCGCCGACGGTTGGCTCTCCGCCGATGGAGAAGTGATCTACCGCGCAGCGGACCTCAAGGTCGGCATATTTCGTGCCGAGTCCGAACCCGCTGCGGCGGGAGCCTGAAACGAAAAGGCGGAACCGCCGCTGGCGAGGTTCCGTCTTCCATGGCGAAGTGACGAATCGACGAGGCAGACATGCGACGGGTCGTCGTCACCGGGATGGGCATCGTCTCGTCCATCGGCAATAACACGCAAGAAGTGCTCGCGAGCTTGCGCGAGGCCAAGAGCGGCATCTCCTTTTCCGAGGACTATGCCAAGCTCGGTTTCCGTTGCCAGGTCCATGGCGCGCCTACCCTCGATCCGACCGGGATCGTCGACCGGCGCGCGCTGCGTTTTCACGGTGGCGGCACGGCTTGGAATCATGTCGCCATGGAACAGGCGATCCGCGATGCGGGCCTCGAAGAGGGCGAGATCAGCCATGCGAAGACCGGCATCATCATGGGATCGGGCGGGCCTTCGACGCGGGCGATCGTGGAGGCCGCCGATGTGACGCGCGCGAAAGGCCCGAAGCGCGTCGGCCCCTTTGCGGTGCCCAAGGCGATGTCGTCCACCGCCTCGGCGACGCTGGCGACCTGGTTCAAGATCAAGGGCGTCAATTATTCGATCTCTTCGGCCTGCGCGACCTCGAACCATTGCATCGGCAATGCCTACGAACTGATCCAGGCGGGAAAGCAGGACATGATCTTCGCCGGCGGCTGCGAGGAGCTCGACTGGACGCTGTCGGTGTTGTTCGACGCCATGGGCGCTATGTCCTCGGGCTTCAACGCGACGCCCGCAACGGCTTCCCGCGCCTACGACGTGAATCGCGACGGCTTCGTCATCGCCGGCGGCGCCGGCGTGGTCGTGCTCGAGGAGCTCGAGCATGCCAAGGCCCGCGCTGCCAAGATCTACGGCGAGATTGCCGGCTATGGCGCCACCTCCGATGGCCATGACATGGTGCAGCCTTCGGGCGAAGGTGCGGTGCGCTGCATGAAAATGGCGCTCGAAGGCGTGAAGGCGCCGATCGATTATATCAACCCGCACGCGACCTCGACGCCGATCGGCGACATCAAGGAGATCGAAGCGATCCGCGAGGTATTCGGCAAGAAATGTCCGCCGATCTCGGCGACCAAGTCCTTGACCGGCCATTCGCTGGGCGCCACCGGCGCGCAAGAAGCGATCTATTCGCTCTTGATGATGAACAACGGCTTCATCTGCGAAAGCGCGAACATCGAGGAGCTCGATCCGGCTTTCGCCGACATGCCGATCGTGCGCAAGCGGCAGGACAACGTGAAAATCAATTGCGTGCTTTCGAACTCCTTCGGTTTCGGCGGCACCAATGCGACACTCGCTTTGAAGCGGCTTGAGGCATGATTCCCTCTCTCAATATCGAGTAGGGAGTAAGAGAGGAAACGCACGTTTATGCAGAATCTAATGCAGGGAAAACGCGGCCTCGTGATGGGGGTCGCCAATGATCATTCGATTGCCTGGGGCATCGCCAAGACGCTCGCAGAGCACGGCGCAAAGCTAGCCTTCACCTACCAGGGCGATGCGCTCGGAAAGCGCGTACGGCCGCTCGCGGAATCGGTCTCGGCCGATTTATGCCTTCCCTGCGACGTCGAGGACCTCGCCTCGGTTGACAAGGTCTTCGCCGAGATCAAACGGGTCTGGGGCGGGCTCGATTTCCTGGTTCATGCCATCGGTTTCTCCGACAAGAACGAGCTCAAGGGCCGCTACGCCGACACGACGCGCGAGAACTTCGTGCGCACCATGCTGATTTCCTGTTTCTCTTTCACCGAAGCGGCCAAGCGCGCGGCGGCGCTAATGCCCAAAGGCGGGGCGATGCTGACGTTGACCTATAACGGCGGTCAGCGGGCGATGCCGAACTATAACGCCATGGGTCTCGCCAAGGCGGCGCTGGAAGCGTCGGTGCGCTATCTCGCCGTCGATTTCGGCGCCAGCGGCATTCGCGTCAATGCGATATCGTCGGGACCAATCCGCACGCTGGCGGGCGCTGGCATCACCGATGCGCGGCTGATGTTCGCCTTCCAGCAGCGGCATGCGCCGCTTCGCCGCGGTGTCACGCTCGAGGAACTCGGCGGCGCCGCGCTCTATCTCCTTTCCGATCTTTCGACCGGCGTCACCGGCGAAATCCATTTCGTCGATTCCGGCTACAACATCATCTCGATGCCGCATCCGGACGTGCTGAAGGCACAGGAGGAAGCGGAGGCGAAGCTCACCATCGAAGCCAAGGCGGCGGAGTGATTTAGCGTTGAATATGGAGAGAGACATCGATGCCGCCGTCGTCCGCCGGGCTTGGCTCAAGCTCGCCACCGGCTTGATCGCGCTCGCACTCATTGGCGCGGTTTGGATGACGTGGCGTTGGGGCTGAGCTTGACCGCCGCGCGCCTGATCGGCCCAGCAAACGCTAGCTAAGTCTCAGCAATCAATGAAGAAAAAAGAGCGGCCGTGCGGCCGCTCTTGCTGTCTTCCAGCTCGTCTTCACCGCTCAAGGATGCAGGCGATGTTCGCTGGTCATTCCGCGGCGCCGGCCGCCTCGGGCTCGTGCTTCTGTTCGGCCTTCTGCTTGGCCTCGAGGTCCTCGCCGGTCTGCTGATCGACGACCTTCATCGACAGCCGCACCTTGCCGCGATCATCGAAGCCCAGGAGCTTCACCTTCACCTTGTCACCTTCCTTGATGACGTCAGTGACCTTATTGACGCGCCGCTGCGCTAGCTGGCTGATGTGGACGAGCCCGTCCTTGGGACCGAAGAAGTTCACGAAGGCGCCGAAATCGACCACCTTCACCACCGTGCCGTCGTAGATCGTTCCGACCTCGGGTTCCGACACGATGGTCTTGATCCAATTTAGCGCCGCCTTGATCGATTCGGCCTTGGCGGAGGCGACCTTCACCGTGCCGTCGTCGGAGATGTCGATTTTGGCCCCGGTCTTGTCCACGATCTCGCGGATCACCTTGCCGCCCGAACCGATCACCTCGCGAATCTTGTC
>JAUSIF010000342.1 GCA_030648135.1 Xanthobacteraceae bacterium | reverse complement strand
TGCGGCCGGCGCGGCTGATGCCCGGAATCCAGTCCCCGCTTGCCCATCGCAAGGTCGGCGACATCGATTACTGGGTGGTGCGCGAGAACACCGAGGGCGAGTACTCCTCGATCGGCGGTCGCATGTTCGAAGGCACGGCGCACGAGTCGGTAGTGCAGCTAAGCACCTTCACTCGCCGCGGCGTCGACCGCATCCTGCGCTACGCCTTCGAACTGGCAAAGAGCCGACCGAAGAAGCACCTGACTTCGGCAACCAAGTCCAACGGCATCGCCATAACCATGCCCTACTGGGACGAACGCTTCCAGGAAATGGCCAAGGGCTACCCCGAGGTGCGCACCGACCAGTTCCACATCGACATCCTGGTGGCGCATTTCGTGCAGCATCCGGACTGGTTCGACGTGGTGGTGGGCTCGAATTTGTTCGGCGATATCCTTTCCGACCTCGGTCCGGCCTGCACCGGCACCATCGGCATCGCGCCCTCGGGCAATCTCAATCCGGAGCGGAAGTTCCCGTCCATGTTCGAGCCGGTGCACGGCTCGGCGCCCGACATCGCCGGCCGCAACATCGCCAATCCGATCGGCCAGATCTGGTCGGGCGCGATGATGCTCGAGCACCTGGGCCATGCCGACGCCGCCCTCGCGGTGGTGCGCGCGATCGAGAAGGTGCTCACCGAAGGGCCGCGCACGCCCGACATCGGCGGCCAGGCCTCGACCCAGGACCTCGGCAAGGAGATCGCCGCGGCGCTCTAGTTCGCCCGCCGGCTCGATCTTCCGGGAAAGGTCATCGGCGCTGTTCGGGCCGGGCGAGCAGGGTATCCCCCTGCGTCAGCTTATGAATTTCAAGCCACCCGTTAACGCTTTCTGCACGACGGCGACGGTAGCATTCGACCGATTGGTCGATCGAGGCGGGCAATGTTCAACGATGCTCTCCGTCGGATGCAGGCGGCTGTTGGCAACCAGCAATCCGAAGCCGCGCGCGCGCAAGACGTGCCGACGCCATGCGAGGAAGCCGCGAGCGCCGCGCCGAATGTCTCGCCGATCTGCTTCGTCGTCGACGACGAGCCCGGCATCCGCAACATCGTGACCCATAGCCTGCACGATTTCGGCATCCGCACCGACGAATTCGACAGCGCGCCCGCCGTGATCGAAGCGCTCGCGAAACAGACGCCCGATCTTTTCTTCCTCGACGTGTCGCTCAGCGGGTCCGACGCGATCGACGTGATCCGCGGGCTCGGCATGCACTGCTATCGCGGCACCATCCAACTCATGAGCGGAAAGGATTTGGCGCTGCTCGAAGAGATTCGCCGCGTCGGCGAGCGCCATTCGCTGCGCATGCTTCCGGTGCTGCAAAAGCCGTTCCGTGCCGAAGCCATCCGCAAGATCATCCGCGAGAATTTCGGCGCGCAAGTGAGAAACGCGAGCCCCGAACATCCCGCGGCGCCGAGCGCGGGCGCGGTCTCGCTCTCGCCATGGGTCAGCCTCGAGGAGATCCTGAAGAAGAATTGGCTCGAGCTCTGGTATCAGCCGAAGATCGATCTCAAGGCGAGGTGTCTGGTCGGAGCCGAGGGCCTCGCGCGCGCGCGCCACCCGGAGCATGGCATCATTCCGCCGGGCTCGTTCCTGCCCAATGCCGACGAAGCCAGCATGTTGAAACTCACCGAGACCGTGCTCATCACCGCCCTCGCCGATTGGGTAAAGTTCGCCGAGCAAGGCTCCGCCTTGCGGCTCGCCCTCAACGTGCCGGTGAGCGCCTTGGTCAAGCTGCCGATCTCGAGCATCGTGCGCGAGCATCGTCCTAAATCCGAAAATTGGCCGGGCCTGATCCTGGAGGTGACCGAGGACCAGATCGTGCGCGACATCCAACTCGCGCACGAGATCGCGACCCAGCTCAAGATCTACGACATCACGCTCGCGATCGACGATTTCGGCACCGGCTATTCGCATCTGGCGCGGCTGCGCGACCTGCCCTTCGCCGAGCTCAAGCTCGACCGCAACCTGGTGATGAATTGCGGCGAGGACGAAACCAGCGCCGCCCTGTGCCAGACCGCCATCGACCTCGCTCACCGCTTAGGCACGGTCGCGGTGGCGGAAGGGATCGAGAAAAATTCCGAGCTCGAAGCGGTGTACCGGATGGGCTGCGACCTCGGCCAGGGCTATTTGTTCGCGCCGCCGATGCCGCGGGACAAGTTCGTCGCGCTGTTGCGGACGAGGTCGCTGCGGAAGCCTGTGTACGGAGACGCCAGCAACCAAGTCGCCTGAGCCGCAACCCTAACCCGCGCGAGTCCCGATTTCTCGCAGCATTGGATTTCATGCCAGACCAAGCCACGCCATCCACCCCGGTTACGGCTTCGCTTTCGCGGCGACAAAACCGTTTGGTCGTCGTCTATGCCTCCCTGGCCGCCGCGCTGGTGCTGTCCATTTCGGCCTGGTCGCTGGCCTCCGCCTATCAGCGGGCGATCGAAGACGCCGAGAGCCAGACCAGCAATTACGCCCGCGCCTTCGCCACCCATGCATCTCGCACCGTCGGTGAGGTATTTCGCGTCATCGACGGATTGGCACGCAGGCTCAACGACCCGGCGATCGTGAACCAGCAGAACGAGCAGGCTTTGCATCTGCGGATGAAAGAGTATCTGGCGGGTGTACCGCAGATTACCAGCGTCGTTCTTATTGACATGAACGGCATGAGCATCACGTCGTCCACCGTCAGCGGGTATAAAATCGACTATTCCGATCGGCTCTATTTCCATCGGCACCAGGCCGATCCGTCGCTCGAGATCAACATCGACGATCCAGTGATCGGCCGCTTGTCGAACAAGCCGATCGTCGTCGTGTCGCGCCGCCTCTCCTCGCCCACGGGCGAATTTATCGGCGTGATCAGCACCGGCTTGTCGCAAAAATATTTCACGGATTTCTACGCCTCGGTCTCGCTCGGTGCCGGCGGCCTCATTGCGCTCACCAAAAACGACGGCGGCATCGTCGCGCAGATTCCAGCCAGCAACGAACTTGTGGACAAAACCATCGCAACCCGTGACGGCATGCGGACGTCCGCGCGCGATCGCGTCGATATCTTCCGTATGCAATCGCCCGACGGCGTCGAGCGGATCGTCTCGGTCGCGGCGGTGGAAAATTATCCGCTCAAGGTGCAAGTCGCGATGAGCCTGCCGCATGTTCTGGCACCGTGGTACGCGCGACTCTTTTGGTTCGTGGCGGCGACGGGCTTCGCTTTAGTCGGATTGTTCGCGTTCGCAATCGTGCTGTTCAAGCAACAGAAACGCCTCGCCGAAACCGAGGCTTCCAAGCAACACAATACCGAGATCCTGAACAAAACCATCCTCGGCATGGCCGACGGCATGATCGTCGCCGACAAAGACCGCAAAGTTCTCGTCTGCAATCCGGCGGCAGAGAAGCTGTTCGGTTTACGCAACGGCGATACACTCTCCCTAAAGCGAGGCGTGATCTACGAGCTCCTCCATGCGGACGACTCGACTCCGTTCCGGCCCGATCAGATTCCGATCGAGCGCGCGATCCGCGGAGAGTCGGTCGATGATGTCGACCAAATCGTCCGCAGAAAGGACATCGAGATGGTCCGCCGCCTCAAAGTCAACGCCCGTCCGATCATCGACGATCACGGCCAGGTCAGGGGCGGAGTCTCGATCTACCACGATGTCACCGACGTGATCGAGACCGAGCGTCAGCTGCTGCACGCCCAGAAAATGGACGCGGTCGGGCAACTCACCGGCGGCGTCGCCCACGACTTCAACAATATCCTCACCATCATCCTCGGCAATCTCGATATTCTCGCCGATGCGCTGGCCTCCGACGCGCGCCTGCTCCGGATTCTCCACATGATCGATCAGGCGGCCGAACGCGGCGCGGAACTGACCCAGCGCCTGTTGGCCTTTGCCCGCAAGCAACCGCTGCAGCCGTGCAAGGTCGTTCTCAATGAGCTGGTCGGCAAGACCGAGCAACTGCTTCGTCACGTGCTGGGCGAGCATATCGAAATCGTGACGGCGCTGGAGCCGGATTTATGGCCGGCGATGGTCGACCGCTCGCAAATCGAGACCGCCTTGATCAACCTCGCGCTCAATGCCCGCGATGCCATGCCCGACGGCGGCAAGCTCACAATCGAGACCGCCAAGGTCGTTCTGGACGAGCAGTACGCCGCGTCCCACAGCGAGGTCCGGGCCGGGCCTTATGCCATGATCGCCATCACCGACACCGGAACCGGAATTCCCGAGGCGATCCGCCAGAAAGTATTTGAGCCGTTTTTCACCACCAAGCAAACCGGCAAGGGCACCGGCCTCGGCCTCAGCATGGTCTATGGCTTCGTCAAGCAGTCCGGCGGACATATCAAGATCTACAGCGAAGTCGGTCATGGTACCTCGGTGAAGATCTATTTGCCGCGCGCCGATGCCGCCGAGATATTTTTGGAGGAAGCGGCGGCGCTGGTGCCGGAACTCGCCGGCATCGAGACGGTGCTGGTGGTCGAGGACGATCCGCTGGTGCGCGACAATGCCTGCGGCCATCTCGCAAGTCTCGGCTACAAGATCATTCAGGCCGCGGACGCCAATGCGGGTCTCGGAGTCTTGCGGGATCGGGACGACATCGATCTCCTGTTCACCGACGTGATCCTGCCCGGCGGCATGTCCGGCCGCGAGCTCGCCGAGGCGGCATGCAAGCTCAAGCCGTCGCTGAAGGTGCTGTTCACTTCGGGCTATACCGAAAACGCGATCATTCATCAGGGCCGTCTCGATCGCGGGGTCCTGCTGCTGGCCAAGCCCTATCGCAGGGCCGAGCTCGGACGCATGGTCCGGCTCGCGCTGGCGAACGTCAGAAACGGCCTGGCGCTCACCCATTGATCGTTCAATTCGCCGTCCGTGGCGGCGGGAAAGCCCCCGCCCGCGGCGCGCGCGCGAAAAATCTCCGTTCGCCTCTTTTCTTTTCCCGCCGCCCATGCGAAGGGCGAAGCAGCGATCGCGGGGCGGGCGAAATTCATGCGGAATTCGGCGCTAAAGCAAGAGACCCGGAGTGCCGAGGTCATCGCCTTTCCGTCGCGCCCGCAGGCGAAGGCGGAGCCGGCGAAGATGCCGGCCGCGCCGGAGACCGGCGAGCGGCCGACGTTGGCGCCGGCGAGTTTCCGCGACTGGCTGCTTGCCGCTCTGGTCGTCTCCATCGCCCTGCATCTGATCGTCTTGATCGTCTATCTCGCCTTGCAGCTGAAATTCGCCGACGACCTGGAACGCGCCGCCGGGGCGGCCGCCGCGATTTCGACTGAAGGAAGCGTGCTGTTGGTGCCGGTGGAGATCGTGGTCGAGGCGGCACTGCCGCCGGCGCCGTCGCCCACGAATGCGAGCGATCCGCAGGCGAAAATCGCCACCCCCTCGCCTCCGCGCGAAATCGAAACCGCGCAAGCGCCGCAGGCGCCCGCGGCGATCGAGATCATTCAGCGCGAGACGCGCCCGGCTGCGCGCGCGAGCACGGGCGCGGCGACGAGCCCGGCCCGCACGGCGGCATCGGGTTCCGCCGGCCGTGCCGGCGCTTCCGGTGAAGCCGAATCCGGCGGACGCGCCGCGGTCTCCTCCTATCAGGCGCAGGTGCTCGCGCATCTCACGCGCTACCGCATCTATCCACCGGAAGCGCAGAGCCACGGCATCACCGGTGTTTCCACCGTGCGCTTCGCGCTGGCGCCCGACGGGCGGGTGCTCGCCTCCTCGCTCGCGCGCGGCAGCGGCGCGTCGGTGCTCGACGAGGCGGCGGTCGCGATGGTGCGCCGCGCCTCGCCGTTCCCGCCGTTTCCGCCCGGACTTGGACGCGCGCGCATGGATTTCGCGGCGCCGATCAGATTCGATTTGCGCTAGGCAAGAATTCTCCCGCCCCCTGAAAAGGGGGAGGGTGGCGAGCCCTCGGATCGCGCCTTCGGCGCGT
>JAUSIF010000396.1 GCA_030648135.1 Xanthobacteraceae bacterium | reverse complement strand
GGTTTCGGCGCGTCCGCGGTCGAGGTGACGGCGGGCAACGGCTCGAAATCGACCCCGATCAATTCGGCGGCGTCGAGCGCCTGCGCCACGGTCTCGGCCACGACAAAGGCCACATAGTCGCCGACCCAGCGCACGCGCTCTTCCGCCAGCATCGGATAGCGCGGCTTGGATTGCGGCGCGCCGCCGCGGCGCTTGAGCCCGCCGGGCACCGGCAGGTCGCCGAAGCCCGACGCTTTCACATCGGCCGACGTGAGCACCGCCAGTACGCCCGGCGCTGCCCTGGCGGCGCCGGTATCGATCGCGCGGATCTTGGCGTGCGCATGCGGCGAGCGCAGCACCACGCCGTAGGCCATGCCGGGATAGACCACGTCGTCGATGTAATGTCCGCCGCCGCGCACCAGGCGCGGGTCCTCGAAGCGCGGCACGCCCTGGCCGATGGCGAATTCACCCATGCGACATTTCCAGCCTTTGAGCGCCTAACAATAGCCCGCTCGTCCCCGCGCAAGCGCACGGCTGTCCGGGGAACGATTCACTATGTCGCGGTGCATGCTCGGCCGAACCGGCGCAAACCGGTCTTTTCTGGTTGTCGAGACTCAGAAAGGAACCGAGCATGCGCTACTGCGATAGCATTTTTGGAAGGCTGCTGAAACCGATCTCGCGGCGGCGGTTTGTCGCGACGGTGGAGCGCCATGAGGGAGATGCCTATGACAAGTCGTTTAGGAGTTGGGATCATCTGGTCACGTTGATATTCGCGCAACTCAGTGGAGTGGATAGCCTGCGCGGGCTCAAGGCGGCCTGGAATGCCAATTCGCACCACCACTACCATCTTAACGTCGGCCCGTTGGCGCGCTCGACGCTGTCTGACGCGAGCGCTCGACGTCCGGTCGCGATCTTTACCGAGACCTTCGAAATGCTCTCCGGCCTCGCCGACCGCGTGCTGAAGCGGGAGGGGGCGGAGATGCTTCGCCTGATCGATGCGACGCCGATCCCGCTCGATGAGCTCGTCACCTGGGCCAAGTGGAACGGGCGCACGCGCGGGCTCAAGCTGCACGTCGTCTACGATCCGGCCGCCGACCAGCCGCAACGGATTGCGATCACGCCGGCCACGGTCAATGACGTGGAGGTGGGACAACAGGCGCCCATCGAAGTCGGTGCGACCTACATCTTCGACAAAGCCTATTGCAGTTATGCCTGGTGGACGCGGATCAACGAGGCTAGCGCTTTCTTCGTCACGCGCAGGAAGCAGAATGCGCGTTACAAGCTCGTTCGCCGGCGCTCGCTCAGGAGGCGGAAAGCGGACGGCTTCACGATCATCGACGATGCCGAGGTCAAGCTCGCGAGCAAAGGCAACACCAAGCTCACCATTCCGATGCGCCGCGTGCGCGTGAAGCGCGATAATGGAGCCAGGATTACCCTCATCACCAACGATCTCAAGCGATCCGCCGTCGAAATCGCCGCGCTCTACAAGATGCGCTGGCAGATCGAACTCCTGTTCCGCTGGATCAAGCAGCATCTGAAAATCAAAAAGTTCCTCGGCCGCTCGCAAAACGCCGTCTGTCTGCAGCTGATCGCAGCCATGATCGCCTATCTTCTGCTTCGCATCGCAGCGCGCGAAAGCCGGATCACAATGCCCGCCATCCGCTTCGCCGAACTCGTCACAATGCGCCTGTTCATGCGAAAGCACATCGCTCGGATCGACAAGCCGCCAGAGGTCAATCCCGCAAAGGCCCAACCGAGAACCTCCCCCGACCAACTGGAACTCTGCTATGCCTGAACTTCCCCGGACAGTCCTGCGCGAAAGCGGGGACCCAGGGCTAAGCCTGCTGGCATCGCGATTTTGTCCCTGGATTCCCGCTTGCGCGGGAATGAGCGGAATTTGGGTCAACTCAATCGGAGTCTGAGCTAATTTTCCCTTCGCCGCGCGCTGACGGCGATCGACAGCAGCGTGCGCTGCGCGATCGTCTCGGCCAGCGCGGCATTGCGCCGCATGTCGAGCGAAGCTTCCGCCAGCTGCTCCATGGCGCGCAGCAGGCGTGCCGGCGGCCAGACGCGCAGCGCTTCGCCGACCGGTTTTTCGCGCGTGAAATGCACCGGCGGCGCCCCGCGCTTCATGGCGAATTCGATTCCGTCGCCGCCTTCCACCGCCAGCTTCATCTTGTGCAGATTGGCGACCTGGCGGATCGCCGCCGAAACGATCGCGGCCGGCGACGAGCCGCCGGCGCGCGCTTTGGCGAATTCTGTTTCGACGAGTTTGGGTGAACCCGCAAAGGCCGCATCGACGACTCCGTCGAGCGCCAGCGCCGAGGCATCCGCCACCACCGCCATCACGTCGGCGAGCTCGATGCGCACCGCGCCCTTGGCGTAGAGCGTGAGCTTGCGGATCTCGTTGCGCGAGGCCAGCCGGTCGCCGCCGAGCAGGGCAGAGAGCGCCGTTCGCGCTTCGGCCGACAGCGTCAGATTTGCCGCGCGCATCTCCTCGTCGATAACGCGGGCAAGATCGCGCTCGTTGTCTGGATAACAGGCGATTGCCGCGGCGGCCTTGGCCTTCTC
>JAUSIF010000385.1 GCA_030648135.1 Xanthobacteraceae bacterium | reverse complement strand
CGTTGCCGCCGTAATTCGCCGCGACGCGATAGCCCGCCGCCTTCAGCGCCTTGGAAATCGCGGCGCCGATTCCGCGCGTGCCACCCGTAACCAACGCGACTCGAGCCATCAGCCCCTCTCCACGCACATCGCAATACCCATGCCGCCGCCGATGCAGAGCGTGGCGAGGCCGCGCTTGGCGTCGCGCTTCTCCATCTCGGCGAGCAACGTGATCAACACCCGCCCGCCGGAGGCGCCGATCGGATGGCCGATGGCGATGGCGCCGCCATTGACGTTCACCTTGGCCGGATTCCAACCCATGTCCTTGTTGACGGCACAGGCCTGCGCGGCGAAGGCCTCGTTCGCCTCGATGAGATCGAGATCATCCACCTTCCAGCCCGCCTTCTTGAGCGCGGAACGCGAGGCCGGAATCGGCCCGCTGCCCATGATCGAAGGATCGACGCCCGACTGTGCCCAGGAGACGATGCGGGCGAGGATTTTCTTTTTTTCCTTCGCCGCCTCGCTCGCTTTCATCAGCACGACCGCGGCGGCCCCGTCATTGATGCCCGAGGCATTGCCGGCCGTCACCGTGCCCTCCTTCTCGAAGGCGGGACGCAGCTTCGTAATCGCATCCAGCGTCGTGCCGTGGCGCGGATATTCGTCCGCGTCGACGATGATCTCGCCCTTCCTGGCGGCGATCTTGACCGGCACGATCTCGTTCTTGAACTTTCCGGCCTTCTGCGCGGCTTCCGCCTTCTGCTGTGAGGCGACGGCGAATTCGTCCTGTTGTTGCCGGGTGATCTGCCACTGCTTGGCGACGTTCTCGGCGGTGTTGCCCATGTGATAGCCGTTGAAGGCGTCCCACAAGCCGTCCTTGATCTTGGTGTCGATCAGCTCGAGCGATCCCATCTTGGTGCCGTTGCGGAGATGCGCGCAGTGCGGTGCCTGGCTCATCGACTCCTGGCCGCCGGCGACGACGATCTCGGAATCTCCGTTCACGATCGCCTGATAGCCGAGCGCCACCGCGCGCAGGCCGGAGCCGCAGAGCTGATTCACGCCCCAGGCCGGAATCTCGACCGGAATGCCCGCGGCGATCGAGGCCTGCCGCGCCGGGTTTTGGCCCTGACCGGCGGTCAGGATCTGGCCCAGGATCACTTCGGAAACGCGCTTCGCCTCGATGCCGGCGCGCGCGAGCGCCGCCTCGATCGCGACCTTGCCGAGCGCATGCGCGGGCAGCGCCGCGAGCGCGCCGTTGAACGAGCCGACCGGCGTACGCGCCGCGCCGACGATGACCACGTCATCTTTCATGGGGCTCTCCTGACTTGCGGCCACGCAATGATCCACGCGGCTATCTATTCGTCGGCGGCATCGTTGGTATTCGCCGTGCAGGATGTCAATATGAAGAAGGCATATTCGCCATGCGTGCGGCGGATACCTACAATTCGGTAGCCCGGCCCTTGGAAACGTCCTAATGTCGGTGACTACCGGGAAAGCAACATTCAGCGATCAAAAACCGTACCAACGACATGGCCAAGACCCAGGAACCAGTCACTATCAAGAAGTACGCCAATCGGCGCCTCTACAATACGGGGACGAGCACCTACGTCACGCTCGAGGATCTCGCCGTCATGGTGAAGGACGGCGAGGACTTCGTCGTCTACGACGCCAAGACCAGCGAGGACATTACCCGCTCGGTGCTGACCCAGATCATTTTCGAGCAGGAGAACAAGGGCCAGAACCTTTTGCCCATTACTTTCCTGCGCCAGGTCATCCGCTTCTATGGCGACAGCATGCAGCTGCTGCTGCCGCGCTATCTCGAGGTATCAATCGATAGTTTCACGCGCGAGCAGGAGAAATACCGCGAGCAGATGTCGAAATCTTTTGGAGGCACCGGCTTCAACCTGATCGAAGACCAGGTCCGCCGCAACATGGAAATGTTCGAGCGCACCTTCGCGATGTTCCTGCCTTTCGCTCAGAAGGAAGCTATGGCGGAAGCGGCCGGCGGCGGCGAGGATATCGACGAGTTGAAGCGACAGGTTACGGAGATACAGAAGCGCTTGGAGCGCCTCGCCGACCGTTCCAGCGATAAGACTTGAGCCGCTTCAGCTGACGCCGGCGCGTTCTTCGATTGCGCCCGGCTCTAAATCCGGTTGCATTTCGGCGAGGCCGACGAGTGCTCCCTGGAAATAGTCGCATCCCCAGCCGATGAGCGTTGCCGCCGCCTTCTCGCTCTGCACCCATTCGGCGACCGTCTCCAGTCCGAGTTCGCGCGCGAGTTCCAACAGCGCACGTACAAACACCCGATCATCCGGGGCGTGTTCGAGGTTGGCGACGAACGAGCCGTCGATCTTCACGATGTCCACGCCCAGCCGGCGCAGATTGCGGAACGAGGTAAAGCCGGCGCCGAAGTCGTCGATCGCCACCCGGCAGCCGAAATTCTTGACGCGTGCGACAAAGCCTCTGGTCGCCTCGACGTCGCGGATCGCCGCCGATTCCGTGATCTCGACGATGAGGCGGGAGCCCAATCCGTTGCGCATCTCGGCGGCGAAAGCCGCCATCCACACCGGATCATGCACGGTCGACGCCGAGACATTCAGCGAAAGCACGAACTCCGGTTTCGCCCGCAATTCCGTGGCAACCAATTCGAGCACGCGGTGGTCGATCAATCGTACCAGATCGAGCTTCTCGGCAACCGACAAGATTGCCAGCGCGTCGACCTCACGCCCGTCGGCTTCACAAAGCCGCACCAGACACTCGCGGAAAGCCACTTGACGAGTCTTCGCGTTGACCACCGACTGCAACGCGAGTTTGACCCGCCGTTCGTTGAGCGCGGAGACGATGACGTCGGTGAGCCGGAGATTCTCGCGCCTGCGTGCCTCGCTTTCGACGCTCGGCAGATAGGCCCGGAAGCTGCCCCGGCCCGCTTCCTTGGCGAGGTCGAGCGCTTCCTGTGCGTGCCCCATCACCTCCGCCACGGTGCGGGCATGACGCGGCGCGACGATACCGCCGGCCGTCACCGAGACCGCGATCGGTCCAACCGAAGTCTCCAGCGGTACTTCGCGTACCGCATTGACGAAACGCGCGGCCGCCACGGCAAGATCATCGGTGTTGCATTCGTTCAAGACGAGGCCGAACTTGTTATCGGAAAAGCGTCCAAGCGCGTCCGATGTCCGCATCCGCGACCGCAGCCGCTGGGCGACCCCTGCGATCGCCTGATCGGCGATGTCGTAACCGTAGGACCGATTGACGCGTCCGAGATCGTCGATGCCGACGAGCAGAAACCCGCTGGTCGTGCGGTATCTCGTTGCCTGGTCGAGCGCCTCCTCGATCGTCTGGCAAAGGCGCGTGCGATTCATCTCGCCGGTCAAGGAATCAGTCGCGGAGAGCTGGGCGAGACGCTGTTCGCGGAGATGACGTTCGGTGACCAGGCGCAGAATACCTGCGGCACGGATGGGTCTGCCGTCCGGCCCAGCGAACCATCGACCGGTATCTTCGACCCATCGCACCTCTTCTGCATTTCGCGCACACAGGCAATAGCACAGCTCGTAGGCGACCCCGTTGCCGTCGTCGCGGACGGATGAGCCTATGATCGTATCGTAGCGGTTCGCCGGACTTTCCGGATCGAGCAGTGCGGCGTAGGCGCGCCCCGAGCCGATGGTTGCGAGTGTCGCGACACCGATCACTTCGGCGGCATTCGGACTCCAGATAAGCTCGTCGGTCGCGAGATCCCAGACATAGGCCGCCTCGCCGGCCGCGGCGAGGATCGCTGCTGCGTCGATGGGATCGAGACTGGCGGGGCGCCGTGCTGCACCAGGCTCGGGTGCGGATTTGCCGCCGCGATTCTTCATCGTGGCCGCGTTAGCCGCGGCGGGCCCATTTGGGATTTCCACGTGAGCCACGCCTCCGGGTTCACGGACCGCGCAGCGGCCGATCATCATTTATAGAACGACGCCTCTTAATGGCCCGTGAGTGCGCGTGGTGAAGGAAACCCGTCCGCGGCCCGATCGTTGCACCTAGGGGAAGGCCGAGAAGCGATCTGTCCCGATTTGGGACGGGAGACGTAAATGCGGATATCCGCCACCCCTGGCACGGCAATCGACCCGGATCGAAGCAATCGTTCCGCGCGCGCCGCGGTAACTGCCGAGCCGGAGGCGCCGGTTCCGAATTCCGCCCTCGTACCGATTGCGGCGGACCTCTGCGTTTCCGAGCGGCCCGCGTCGAGCCGTCCGCTTGCGGCGTTACTCGCCCAGCTCATGGCCAATGCGCAAAACTTTCCCGCCACTCGTGCCCGCCGCCGTGCCGACCCCGGCGAGGGCGCCAGGCTCTACCGAGCCGTCGCGAGCCTCGCTGCGGTATCACGACCGCATACGCGCCGCGTCGTGTGATTTCCTGATTCAAGGCCTTCGGCGAGGCGTGCGGATTCCGTGCGTCCGCTATCCGGTCAGGTCATCCGGCTGACGTTCGACCGTTATATCGCGCCGCGCGCTGCGGACCGACACCGACCAGCCGCCGAGCACGTCGATGAGCGAGATCAC
>JAUSIF010000375.1 GCA_030648135.1 Xanthobacteraceae bacterium | reverse complement strand
AAAAGATCGCGAAGCTCCTGGGCGAGGGCCACGGCGTCAAGTTCGAGCACGAATGCTACGACACCGGCCACCTCTATAACCTCGCGCACTGCATCGATCGCGGATTCTTCAAGCCGCCGGTATTCCTGCAATTGATCTTCGGCATTCTCGGCGGCATCGGGCCGGACATGGAAAATCTCATGTTCATGAAAGGTACCGCCGACCGGCTGTTCGGCGACGATTATCGCTGGTCGGTGCTGGGCGCCGGCCGGCACCAGATGCCGTTCGCGACCCAGGCCGTGATGATGGGCGGCAATGTCCGCGTCGGGCTGGAGGACAGCCTCTATATCGGCCGCGGCACGCTCGCCAAAAGCAACGCCGAGCAGGTTGCGAAGATCAAGCGCGTCATCGAGGAACTGGGTTTCGAGGCCGCGACGCCCAAGGAGGCGCGCGCGATCCTGGGCCTCAAGGGCGCCGATCGGGTCAAGTTCTGACCGGCGCGCATGGCCGCCGCCGGGCCGGCGCTCGCATGTCTCGGCTCCAACCGATCCTCGAAGCTTTATCGGTGGGCGGGAGCGGGGCCTTGAGCCTGTCTCCGTTTGGCCAGTTCATTTTCGAGATTGGCGATGTTCTGCATGAGCCGGCCGCTGGTCAGCCGCAAGAAAAAGAAGCCGAAGCTCGGGTTCTGGAAATAGAGCTCCTTCACCTTCTCGTAGCTGATGGTGAGTATCTCTCCGGCTTCGACGCATTCGAGGCTCTGCGTGCGCCGGTTGTCCGGCGCGAGCAGGCCGAGTTCGCCGACGACGTGTCCGTGCGGGATCTTGATGCCGGATTCGATCAACAAGAAGCTCCCGGTCACCGTATAGAACATTTCGTGCGCCTGATCGCCCTTGCGAAAGAGAATTTCTCCTTGTTGGCAGGAACGTTTGCTCATGAACGGCTTCAGCCAATCCATCGACAGGTCGCCGGCAACGGCCGACTCCACCCGCTTGATGAGTTGCAGCATCTGAACAAGCCGGACCGTATTGAGCGGCAGCAGGATCGAGTACAGAAAAAAAGTGGGATAGGAGGCATTCAGAAGTCCGTAAATGAGAAAGAAAAAATTACTTGCAATGCCGAAGATGCGCAAAGGCACCATTGTTTTCATCGCGTAGGTGCCAATATAGAATATTGCTCCGATGAATCCGAAGATATCCGCCAAATGAATCCAACTCGGCATACTCATTTCGTCCTCCATGCCGCGGCCGTGCGAATGCTTGGGCAGCGATCGATCTCCCGCACTTTCTATCCGAATCACAACAGGCGGAACATCGTCCCGGCCCTTCGAACCTGCCATATTTCATGCGTGCCGGGGAGCCTTGCCGTTGCTGCAGGGACAAGTATCTTCGACCGCTGAGTACGTCGTCCGATAGGGGGCGGGTCGATGGTTGTCCGTGCTGGCCGTTTTTACGTTCTTCTGGTCGGCGGCATTCTCGCCGCCGCGATATTCATCCGTTACATCGATCCGTTCGTGGTCCAGAGCCTCCGCCTGATCGCCTTCGACATCTACCAACGCCTCGCCCCGCAGACTTACGACCCCAATTTGCCGGTGCGCATCGTCGATATCGACGAAAAATCGCTCGCTACCATCGGTCAATGGCCGTGGCCGAGAACGATGATCGCGGATCTGGTGAGCAAACTCGGCGCCTCGGGTGCGGCGGCCATTGCCTTCGACATGCAATTCTCCGAACCCGACCGCACCTCGCTCGAACAGGTCGCAAAGTACCTTCCGGACGATCAGAAGGTCATTCTCTCTCAAGCGATCGCCGGGAGATTGACCAACGACGAACAGTTTGCTGCCGCGCTCAAGAAAACCCCGAGCGTTCTCGCGGTCGCGCTTGCCAACGATGCCGTACCGTTCTCCTCCAAGCGGAAGGCGGGCTTTGCGATTGCCGGCGACGACCCGCGGCCGTTCGTGGCCGGCTTCAGCTCGGGGGCGGGCAATCTCGAAATGCTCGAACAGGCCGCCTCGGGAATAGGTTCCATCAACTGGGTTCCCGACCGCGATCAGGTGGTGCGGCGGGTGGCGCTCGTCTACCGCGCCGGCGATACCTTGGTGCCGTCGGTGTTCGCCGAAGCGCTTCGGGTCGCACAGGGTGCCACGACGTATGTGCTCAAGGCATCGAACGCAAGCGGGGAGACCGCATTCGGAAGGAGCTCCGGGCTCAACCACATCCGGATCGGCGGGCTGGAAATCCCGACCGATGCGGACGGCGGGATCTGGCTGAAATTTCGAAAAACGAGGCCGGATACTTTCATTCCGGCCTGGAAGTTACTCGCGGGCGAAGTCGCGCCGGAGGAAATCTCCGGAAGAATCATCTTCATCGGCACCAGCGCAGCGGGCCTGCTCGATCTCAGGGCCACCCCGCTCGATGCGGCCCTGCCGGGAGTCGAGGTCCACGTCCAGGCGATCGAGCACATCCTGTCGGGGCGGTCCTTGACCAGGCCGGATTATGCACTCGCGCTCGAGGAATTCATCATCGTCGTCTTCGGCGTCTTGCTCGCCTTCGTACTGGTCAAGGTTTCAGCGAGGACTGCGGCGTTGCTGGGGCTGTTTGCGATCGAGAGCCTGTTTGCCGGAGGTTGGCTGGCCTACGATTACGGGGGGTTGTTGCTGGATCCGATTTATCCGGCGCTGGCGCTGCTCTGTTTGGTGGCGGCCGCGACCTTCTATGTCTACCGGCGGATCGAGGTTCAGCGCGCCGAGATCAGGGGCGCATTCAGCCGCTACGTCGCTCCCGCGGTGGTCAACGAGTTGCTCGCCAATCCCGAAAAACTGGAACTCGGCGGCGAAGTGCGCGAGCTTACCTTGTTGTTTTGCGACGTGAGGAACTTCACGACGATCTCGGAGCGGTTGAGCGCGAGCGAACTCACCCATTTCATCAACGAGCTGCTCACGCCGCTAAGCGAGATCATTCTTCAACATCGGGGAACGATCGACAAATACATGGGCGACGCCATCATGGCGTTCTGGAACGCGCCGCTCGACGAGCCGGATCACGCGGTGCAAGCATGTCGTTCCGCGCTCGACATGGCCGCCGGGATGGGGGAATTGAATCGACGCTGGCAGGAAGAGGCGAAGGCAAGCGGGCGTGCGTTCGAGCAGGTCCGTATCGGGATCGGCATCAATACCGGCAATTGCTGCGTCGGCAATCTCGGCTCGACCCAGCGGTTCGATTATTCGGCGATCGGCGACGAGGTGAACGTCGCATCCCGGTTCGAGGGACTCTCCAAGTTCTACGGGCTTACCGCGATCTTGGGGGAGCGCACGGTCAGGGAATCACCCGGCTTCCCCGCGCTCGAGCTCGATCTCGTCCGGGTGAAAGGACGCGGAAAACCGACGCCGATCTATACGTTCTGCAAGCTCTTGGACGAGGAAGAAGGCCGCATCAGCAGGTTGCAATCGTCGCACGGCCGGTTTCTAGCCGCGTTTCGCGGACAACAATGGGACACAGCGGAAGCCGCCGTCGCGGAATGCCGCAGCATCGGCATTGCTGGGCTGGAGCCTTATTATTCGGTATTCTCCTCACGCATCGCCGCTTATCGCGACGCGCCGCCGCCGAAGGACTGGGATGGCGCGTTCACGGCGCACGAAAAATAGTTTCCGGATGCGAACGGGAAATGTGAACCGAATACACCAGAGAACCGATGGAAGATCCGAAAGGCGGATGCCGTGAACAAACACATTCAGCTGATCTTGATTGTGCTGGCGATTCTGCAGGTCAAGCATTTCCTATGTGATTTTGTATTGCAGCGGCCGTATCAGTTTCTCAACAAAGGAATCTATGGGCACCCGGGGGGCCTGATCCATGCCGGACTGCACAGCATCAGCAGCATGGTCGCGTTCTTGGTGATCAGACCGTCGGTGATGCTCGGCGCTGCCATCGTCGCCGGTGAATTTGCCGCGCATTATCACATCGATTGGCTGAAAGAGCAGACCGTCAGACGCCAACAATGGGTATTCCCGCAATCCGAATTCTGGTGGACGTTCGGAGCCGACCAGGTCTTGCATCAATTCACCTATCTCGCGATCGCCGCCGCGCTCGCGATCGGGACCGGTTTGTAAACGGCGGACGCAATAAAAAATATTGCATGGTCGGAAGCGCCAACACTCGCGCGTAGACAAAACCGATTTCAGAATCGAACCGTGGCCGCTATCGTTCCTACGTGATTGATATAGTCCTTGAATGCTTCACTTGAATCGTTGTGTTCATAGCGATAATCGATGCGAAGATCGGTGTTAAAGCCGGCGAAACGGTGGAAGATGGTGGTCGCCCCGGGCGAGAAGAGCAGATCTTTACGGTGAATGGTCATGAGCGTGAGTATGTCCTGACTCGATGCATAATTTCTCTGGCTGAACGAAACGTTCGCGCCGAGGGTCAGCCACTCAAGCATCCTTTTATAATATTCCAGTTTGCCGCCATACTCCTGATACTTGCCCGCCTGAACTTCCTCGAATGGGTTGATCAGCGAGAATCCGGTTCCGCTGATTCCGCTCCAGCGAAACCACGGAGATATAATGAATACGTCGTCGGATGCGAGCACCTTTGGGAATGAAAATTTTCCGATAACGTCCGTATAGAAGCCGTGATCGGACGGGAAGAAATCATCGTAGCTGCGATAGCCGCTGCGTATACGTACAGTCTGGATCGCGCTCCACATGAAAGATTCGAAGGTGAGGTTTGTGATTGCTTCGCTGTAGAGCCGCCGATGGTCGAAATAAGAGACTCCGCCGCCGAGGGCCGCATGAACCCTCAAATTCGGATTGAGGTCGATCACGGGTCCCATGTATCCGCCGGCATAGCCGTAGCTGAGATCGCCATTGCGCCGATAAATATTCCCGATCAACGTACCGATCGTGCGCCAGCGCAGGCTGCCGAGCGCGCGCTCGTCTTTTAGGGTCATGCGCGCGAGCGCCTCCCAATCCCCGCGCTCGCCAAAGGATACACGGCGCGGGTTCGATTCCCATGCCGTGCCGAACTCGACGATAATCTGTGTGGTGTTCGGCTGTATCTTGCGGCGGACGCGCATGAGTGCCTGCTGCGCTTCGTGATTGTCGGGGTCATTGGCGAGAATGCGCTCGTAAGCCGCCAACGCCTTGCGCGGCTCGCCCAGCTCTTCCGCCAGTTGGCCATATTGGAGATTCAGCTCGGTATTGGTCGGGTCTCTCAGAATCTGGGCATAGAGACGCGCCAGGTTGTTCGCGCCGCGATGCATCGACTCGTCGAGACGTGGCATGTCGCTCGCGCCGGCGGTGGCCGGGAGCAGCGACAACAACAGCGCAACCATGATGAGCTGGACGAGCCTGGCAGCTCTCATCGATCTCGCCTTCCCGCTAACTGAACTGAATCGGCCATCCGACGGATCAGAAATATAGATGATTTCCAGGCCCTGGAAAACCAGCCGGGACAAGGAGTTACTTTATGGAAAGTTCCATCACGTCAACGGAAGCGGGTTCGAGCAGGTCGCATTTCGACCGATTTTCTATGGATTCCCGCGCAAAACCCTCTCCAGGAGCGCGCCCGATAGCAATCGCCGGTATCGTGGTATAAATGCCATATGAAAGTAGAATTGTGCGGGGCGTAAGAAGGGGCAGTCAGGCTAGCGCGCTAGAGTTCACGTAGGATGTTAAGTGGGATATCGCACATGCGCATCAATCGCTGGTTCTTGACGGCATTATCGCTCCTGCTCGCGGCAGCTTTCGCTCTCCATGCGGAGCCATCGCTCGCCGCCTCGAAGATCGGCGTCGCCTCGGCCGTGAAAAATCGAGTGGAAGGAAGCGTCGGCGGCGGCACGCGGCAATTGTCCGCCGGCAGCGAGATTTTCACGAGCGAGGTGGTGCGGACCGGAGATGCCAGCACCGCGCAGCTCTTGTTTCTGGACCAGACCAGTCTCAGCATAGGCCCGAAGTCGGAAGTCACGCTCGATCGCTTCGTATTCGATCCAAATCGCGGAGCCGGCAGTGTCGCGATCAATGCCAGCCGCGGCGCGTTCCGTTTCATCTCGGGGTCGCAAAAATCGAGCAGCTATCAGATCAAGACCCCGGTCGCGACTGTCGGCGTGCGCGGCTCAATCTTTCAAGTTTACGTCACCCACGCCGCGAACGGCCAACCGGTGGTCTATCTGATTTGGGTCGAGCATTCCGGCACCGCCAGTTATCACGGGCAGACCTTCAACCTCAATGCGGGCCAGATGCTAATCTTGACCCTCAACGGAATTCAAGGTCCATTCAACTCGCCCTGGAGCGGGCATCTCGCCGAGCTGTCGGTCGATTTCCTGGGCCAGATCGATATTCCGGACGGAAAGATCGATCTCCTGGATCAGTTGAATGCCAGGGGTGGCCCGCCCCCGCCCCAGTCGCAGAATGACTGACTGACATTGACGGGCAGATTTCCGGGAAAAAGCAGTAAGTTCCGCACAGATCCGCCTGCAATCACGATTCCAATCCTTGTGGCTTGCCGATTCAATTAAGACGCCATTCTGGCGCCGGTCGGTTTCACTTGGCATATAACGGTCAGGGACGGCGTGCGTCTGATCCATCGCCCGAATGGCGGGCGCAACGCGAATGTTCCGCTCTATGGCAAAACCCGCCAATCAAAGTCCAGTCGCTATTACTCGCAAAGATAGCGTCGCACTCGTCATCATCGACAACCCGCCGGTCAACGCGCTTTCGCAGGCGGTCCGGCTGGGTTTGCTCGACGCCTTTCGACAACTCGCGGCCGATCCCGAGGTCGCCGCCATCGTGGTGGCCGGCGCGGGACGCGACTTCATCGCCGGCGCCGACCTCTGGAAATGTCGCTGCCGCCGATCGCGCCGTCGCTGCCCGATGTGATCGCCGCCATGGAATCGTGCGCGCAGCCGATCGTCGCCGCGGTGCGGGGTGCCGCGCTCGGCGGCGGCTACGAATTGGCGCTCGCCTGCGACTTTCGCATCGCCGAGCCCGAAGCAAGCGTGGGGCTTCCCGAGACCAGACTGGGAATCATTCCGGGCGCGGGCGGGACCCAGCGCCTGCCGCGTCTCGTCGGTATCGCCAAGGCGATCGAGCTGATCGCGCAAGCAAGAATTATAAAGGCGAAGGATGCGCTGGCGCTCGGGCTGATCGACCGGATCGCCGGAGCCGATCTCGTCGGCGAAGCCATCCGCGTTGCGCGCACTCTGCGCAAGCGGCGGCTTTCCGAAGCGAAAGCGCCGGTTTCCGAATCGAGCGCGATCGAGGCGGCAATAGCGTCCGCGCAGAAGCGCGCGAAAGGACAGGCGATCGGCGTCGCGATCGACGTGATCCGTCAGGGCGCTAGACTTCCATTCCAGCAGGCGCTGCAACAGGAGCGCGCGGCATTCCTGCGCTTGCGCGAGAGCGACGAAGCTAAAGCGCTGCGTCATTTGTTCTTCGCGGAACGCGAGGCCCGCAAAATTCCCGGACTCGCGGGAGCGCGGCCGCGCGAGATCAAGCATGTTGCGGTGATCGGCGCCGGCACCATGGGATCGGGAATTGCCGTGGCTTTTTCCGATGCCGGCTTTCCGGTGA
>JAUSIF010000364.1 GCA_030648135.1 Xanthobacteraceae bacterium | reverse complement strand
CAGATCGCCACCACGAACTCGGCGCCGGCGGAGAGCCGTACTTCGCGCACATTGATCATGTGATCGTCAGGCGCGCCTTTGGTATTGGCATTGGTCGTGAAACTGTACTGGGTCTTGGCGATGCAGACCGGCAATTTGCCGTAGCCCAATTGCTCGAACTGAGCGAGCTGATCCTTCACCGATTTGTCGGCGGTGGCGTCCTTGGCGCGGTAGATCTCCTTGGTGATGGTGCGGATTTTCTCGAACAGCGGCATGTCGTCGGGATAGAGGAATTTCAGCTTGCTCTTGCCCGACTCCACGATCTTGACCACCGCCTTGGCGACGTTGGCGGCGCCCCTGCTGCCCTCGGCCCAGTGATCGGCCATGATCGCCTCGACGCCGAGCTTGGCGCAGGCGTTTTTGACCAGATCGATTTCGGCCGGCGTGTCGGCACTGAAGCGATTGAGGGATACGACCGGAATGATACCGAACTTCTTCACGTTCTCGACATGGCGCGCGAGATTGGCCATGCCGGCTTCGAGTGCCTTCAAGTTCTCGCTCTTGAGATCTTCCTTCTTGACGCCGCCGTGCATTTTGAGCGCGCGGATGGTGGCGACCAAAACGGTGCAGGCGGGCTGCAGACCCGCTTTGCGGCATTTAATATCGAAAAATTTCTCGCCGCCGAGATCGGCGCCGAAACCGGCCTCGGTGACCACGTAGTCGCAGAGCTTGAGCGCGGTCGTGGTCGCCAGCACCGAATTGCAGCCGTGCGCGATATTGGCAAACGGCCCACCGTGGATGAAAGCGGGCGTGCCCTCCAGCGTCTGCACCAGGTTTGGGGCGAGCGCTTCCTTCAGGAGCGCCGCCATCGGGCCGTGACCCTTGATATCGCCGGCACGCACCGGTTTGCGGTCGCGGGTATAACCGATGACGATTTTCGAAAGGCGCTGCTTGAGATCGTCGAGGTCGCGGGCGAGGCAGAAGATCGCCATCACCTCGGAGGCGACGGTGATGTCGAAACCGTCCTCGCGCGGAAAACCGTTGGCGACGCCGCCGAGCGAAGAAACGATCGACCGCAGCGCGCGATCATTCATGTCCATCACCCGGCGCCAGGCTACACGGCGGGTGTCAATGCCCAGCGCGTTGCCCCAATAGATGTGGTTGTCGATCAGCGCCGCGAGCAGATTGTGCGCCGTGCCGATGGCGTGGATATCGCCGGTGAAATGCAGATTGATGTCCTCCATCGGCACCACTTGCGCATAGCCGCCGCCGGCAGCACCCCCTTTGACGCCGAAGCAGGGCCCGAGCGAGGGCTCGCGCAGGCACAGCATCGCCTTCTTGCCGATGTGATTGAGCGCATCGGTGAGCCCGACGGTGGTGGTGGTCTTGCCCTCGCCCGCCGGCGTCGGCGTGATCGCCGATACCAGGATCAATTTTCCGTTCGGCTTACTCTGCAGCGACTTGATGAAGTCCATCGATACCTTGGCCTTGTAGTGGCCGTAGGGTTCGAGGTTCTCGGGCGCGATGCCGAGCCGCTCCTTGGCGAGCTCCATGATCGGCCGCATCTTGGCGGACTGGGCGATCTCGATGTCGGATTTGGGATTGGTGTGCTGCGAGGCGGGCATCGCGGCTTTCTGTGCGGAGGCGGGCATCACGAATTTCCTTGCCTAAGCGGGATGACGGATCAGACCAGCCGCGTGCCGGCGGCGAGCTTGGCGGCGGTGGCGAATTCTCCGGCGGCGAGCTTGGGGCCGTCGGCGGGCTTCACGCGCAGGACCTTGATGCGGCCGTCGGCGCAGACGACGGTGAAGCCGTCGGCTTCGACGGCGGCGACTTCGCCCATCTTGCCGCCGATGCCCGCGGGGTCGTGGGCCGGAATCGGTTTCGAATCGTAGATTTGGAGTCTCTTGCCCTCGCACGTGGTCCAGGCGCCGGGCGCCGGATTGCAGCCGCGAATGAGACTGTAGATTTGCGACCAGGGCTTGGCCCAATCGATCTTGGCGTTTTCGGCGCTGCACCAGCCTTCGTAGCTCGCTTGCCGATCGTCCTGCTTCTTGCGCTGAGCCTTGCCGGCCTTCACCAAATCGACGGCTTCGCATATCGCCTCGACGCCCATCGGGAACAGGCGATCGAAATAGACCGTGCCGAGCGTATCGTCGGGGCCGATCGGGGTCTTTTTCTGCAGTAGAATGTCGCCGGTATCGAGCCCGTTGTCGGGCCAGAAGATCGAGAGCCCGGTCTCGGTCTCGCCCTTGATGATCGGCCAGTTGATCGAGCTCGGCCCGCGGAACTTCGGCAACAGCGAGGGGTGATACTGGATCGAGCCCTTGGTCGGGATGTTGAGGAAATCCTCCGGCACGAACAGCGTGACGAAGGCCATCACCTGCAGGTCGGGCTTGAGCGCCTTGAATTCCGCCCATACCTCCGGCTTGCGGTAGGAGGCGGGCTGATGCACCGGAAGCTTGGCGGCGAGTGCCGCCTCCTTCAGGGGGTCGGCTTTCTGGCCCGCTTTTTCCGGCGCCGCATAGACGGCGACCACGTTCTCACCGCGCTTCAGGAGCGCTTCGAGCACCGCCTTGCCGAAGGCTTGCTGGCCGTGGACCACGATGCGCATTTGCGTCTTCCTCTCCCCCTTCTCGTTTTCACCTCTCCCCGGTGGGGAGAGGTCGGCGAGGCGCGAAGCGCCGAGCCGGGTGAGGGGGCTCGTGCCCCTCGATAGGTTTGTCCCCCCTCACCCGACCTCGCTTCGCTCGGTCGACCTCTCCCCACTGGGGAGAGGTGGAGGAAGCGCGGAGCGCGGGAAAGAAGGAGATTACGCCGCCGCGGCGCGCGTCGTCTCCGGAGCGCTGGTCGCACCCGATTGCTTGATCTCGGCGATCTCCTTGGCGTTATAGCCGAGCACCTTGCCGAGAATCTCCTCCGTGTGCTCGCCCAAAAGCGGTGAACGCTTCACCTCGCTGATGCTGTCCGACAGCTTGATCGGGTTGCCGACCGACAGATACTTGCCGCGGGTCGGGTGGTCGACCTCGACCACCGTGCCGGTCTTCCTCAGCGAGGGTTCCTCCGCGAGATCTTTCATCGACAGGATCGGGCCGCAGGGGATGTTGTACTTGTTGAGGATTTCCATGGCCTCGAACTTGGTCTTGGTCATGGTCCACTGCTCGATGGTGTCGAAGATTTGCTTAAGCCGCGGCAGCCGCGCGGGCGGCTTGGCGTAATCCGGGTGGGTCTTCCACTCGGGCTTGCCGATGACATCGCAGATCGCCTCCCAGACCGGCGCCTGGGTGATGAAATAGATATAGGCGTCGGGGTCCTCCTCCCAGCCCTTGCACTTGAGAATCCAGCCGGGCTGGCCGCCGCCCGAATCGTTACCCGAGCGCGGCACCGCCTTCCCGAACGGGATGCTTTCTCCGAACTGGCGGTACTCCGTGAGCGGCCCGTGCTTCAGACGCTGCTGGTCGCGCAGCTTCACGCGGCAGAGATTGAGCACGCCGTCCTGCATCGCGATATTGACCCGCTGGCCCCTGCCTGTGCGCATGCGCTGGTAAAGTGCGGTGATGATGCCGATCGAGAGATGGAGACCGTTGCCCGAATCGCCGATCTGGGCGCCGGTGACGAGCGGCGGGCCTTCGCGGAACCCTGTGGTCGAAGCCGCGCCGCCGGCGCATTGGGCGACATTCTCGTAAACCTTGCAGTCCTCGTACGGGCCCGGGCCGAAGCCCTTGATCGAGGCCACGATCATGCGCGGATTGAGTTTGTGGATATGCTCCCAAGTATAGCCCATCCGGTCCAAGACGCCCGGGCCGAAATTCTCCACCAGCACGTCGCAAATCTTCACCAACCGATCGAGCACCTCTTTTCCCTTCGGATGCTTGGTGTCGAGCGTGATCGAGCGCTTGTTGTGGTTCAGCATGGTGAAATAGAGGCTGTCCGCATTGGGGACGTCGCGCAGCTGGCCGCGCGTGATGTCGCCGATGCCGGGACGCTCGACCTTGATCACGTCGGCGCCGAACCAGGCCAGCATCTGCGTGCAGGTCGGACCGGCCTGGACGTGGCTCAGGTCAAGGATGCGCACGCCGTCGAGCGCCTTGCCGGCCTTGCCGTAGGGCAGCTTCGAGAGCGCGGGCAGCGCGCTAGCTTTCATGGCCCTCTTCTTCGACTTCTTGCTCGCTGCAGCCTTGGTGCGCTTGGGCTTAGCCTTCTTGCTCTTTTTCTTGGCCATAATTTCCTCCGCGTGTCTCTCGTTCCTCGCCGGCGGATCAGGAACCGCTCCCGGCCCGCTTTTGTTCGGGTCACTTGTACATGGTCTGGGCCTTGGTCCCCGGCGAGTATTCGACGCCTAGACATTCAACCTTGATAACACCCGCGCCGAACCACGCGAGTAGTTGGGTGCAGGTCGGCCCCGACTGCACATGCGTGAAGTCGAGGATCTTGACGCCTTCCCGTGCTTTCATTGCGCATTGCGGGCTCCTTTATTTCTTGCGAATCTTGCTTTGCGGGTTGAGGTTGCCGATTCTGCCGCTCTCGCTGCCAGCCGCCGGGTCGATCACCGCGTTGATGAGGGTCGGCTTACCGGAGTCCATGGCCGCATCGACGGCGCGCTTCAGCTCGTCGGGGGTCGTCACATGGACGCCTACGCCGCCGCAGGCTTCCATCATCTTGTCGTAGCGCGAGCCTTTGACGAAGACCGTTGTCGCCACGTCCGGACCGCCCGTCGGATTGACGTCGGTGCCGCGATAGATGCCATTGTTGTTGAAGATGACGATGCAGACCGGCAGCTTGTACCGGCAGATCGTCTCCACTTCCATGCCGGAGAAGCCGAAGGCGCTGTCGCCTTCGACCGCGAGCACGGGTTTACCGGTCTCCACGGCGGCTGCGACGGCAAAGCCCATGCCGATGCCCATGATGCCCCAGGTGCCGACGTCCAGGCGTTTGCGCGGTTGATACATGTCGATGACGCCGCGCGCGAGATCGAGCGTGTTGGCGCCTTCGTTGACAAGGATGGCGTCCGGCCGCTCTTTGATGACGGTGCGCAGCACACCGAGCGCGCCGTGGAAGTCCATCGGCGCCGAATTCTTCATCAGCTTCGGTGCCATCTTGGCGATGTTCTCTTCCTTTTTCGTCTTGACGGCGTTGGTCCAGTCGGCCGGCGGAGCCGGCCACTTGCCGTCGATGCCCTCAAGAAGAGCCGACACGCAGGAGCCGATATCGCCGACCAGCGGAGCGACGATCTCAACGTTGCTGTCCATCTCCTTTGGCTCGATGTCGACCTGAATGAACTTCTTCGATCCGGGCTCACCCCAGTTCTTGCCCTTGCCGTGCGACAGAAGCCAGTTGAGGCGGGCGCCAATCAGCATGACGACGTCGGAGTCCTTCAGCACCGTCGAGCGCGCCGCGCCCGCGCACTGCGGATGCGTGTCGGGCAAAAGACCCTTGGCCATGCTCATCGGCAGGAAAGGAATGCCGCTCTTCTCGACCAGGGCGCGGATCTGGTCATCGGCCTGCGCGTAGGCCGCGCCTTTGCCGAGGATGATCAGGGGGCGTTTGGCACCCTTCAGTACATCGAGCGCACGCTTGACTGCGGCCGGAGCGGGAAGCTGGGCCGGTGCCGGGTCGATAACCTTGACGAGCGACTTGGCTCCAGCCTCTGCGTCCATAACCTGAGAGAAAAGTTTGGCCGGCAGATCAAGATAGACGCCGCCCGGACGCCCCGAGACAGCCGCGCGGATCGCGCGCGCCACGCCGATGCCGATGTCTGCGGCATGCAGCACACGGAAGGCCGCCGTACAGAGCGGCTTGGCGATAGCCAGTTGGTCCAACTCTTCATAGTCGCCCTGCTGCAAGTCGACGATCTCACGCTCGGACGAGCCACTGATCAGGATCATCGGAAAGCAGTTGGTCGTGGCATTGGCCAGCGCAGTCAGACCGTTGAGAAAGCCGGGAGCTGACACCGTGAGGCAGATGCCGGGCTTTTTCGTCAGGAAGCCGGCGATTGCAGCTGCGTTGCCGGCGTTCTGCTCATGCCGGAAAGAGATGACGCGCATGCCTTCAGCCTGTGCCATACGGCCGAAGTCCGTGATCGGAATGCCAGGCACACCGTAGATCGTATTGAGGCCGTTGAGCTTGAGCGCCTCGATGACGAGGTGAAAGCCATCCGTCAGCTCCTGCTCTGCTTTGGCTGCATTTGCATCTATGCCCTGGGCCGTCGTGGTCTCGCGTTTTGTTTTTACTGCTGCGTCAGCCATGGGAATCCTCCCTGATCCTTCTCGAGCCCGGACGTATCAGTCCAAATACTCGGCAAATCGCGCCACGTGCTCGGCCAAGCCCAGCGCATGGTCGCGCACCAGAATCTCGGCGCGGTCGGTGTCTCGCGCCTCGATCGCCTGGATGATGTTGAGATGATCGCGGATCGAACGGTCGGCGCGGTCCTGCTCGCCGATGGTCTTGCGCCGGATTATCCGCATGTGGGTGAACAGGTTCTCGGCGAGATCGGTGAGCACGCGGTTGCGGCTCATGCGGATGATGGTCTGGTGGAACTCGATATTGATCTCGGAATATTCATCGAGATTGGCGTGCAGCCTGCCGTTCTCGAAGGTCGCGAACATCTTGCGGAGCGAAGCAATCTCCTCGTCGGTAGCGATCTGCGTGATCAGGCGCGCCGCCATGCTCTCGAGCGCCGCCCAGGCGGTGATCATCTCGATCACCTCTGCTTTGGTCTTGCGCACCACATAGATGCCGCGGCGCGGCACCGAGCGGACAAACCCCTCGCGCTCGAGCTGCGCCATGGCCTCGCGCACGGGGGTGCGAGAGATACCGAGATCCTGGGCGAGCCGGCGTTCGTCGAGCCGCACCTCGCCCGGCTGCTCATAGATGTTCAACGACATGATCACGTCCTTGAGCGAGGCGTAGGCGCGATCCTTGAACGTCGATGTGTCTTCGAGCGGTGCCAGCACGACGCGCGGCGGCATGGTTGGTTCTCGGCGTAATGGGGCTGTGCTCATGGTGCTTTCTTGGGTTCGGTACTCATCCAGCCAAACCAGCTGGTATACATAATTCCTTATACGACATCGGGGTCGCTTTGTTCAACGATGGACTAGGACGGCTTCAGGCCGTCGCCATCGCCCGCACCCGGACCCACGCTTCCTGGATCAGCGGCCAGAACAGGGCGATCAGGCCCAGGGCCATAATCGTGCCTACGAGCCCGTTCGACCAAAACACGGTGAGCGAGCCCTGCGAGCCGAGCAGCGACTGGCGGAACGACTCCTCGGCTTTGTCTCCCAGCACGATCGCCAGCACCATCGGCGCCAAGGGATAATTGCACTTCTTCAAAAAGTATCCGGCGACCCCGAAGACCAGCATCATCACCACGTCGAAGTTGTTGTTGTGCACGCTGTAGGCGCCGATCGCGCAGAACACCAGAATGATGGGCGCGATGATGCTGAACGGAATGCGCAGGATCGCCGCGAACAACGGCACGCAGGTCAGCACGATCAGCAGCCCGAAAAGATTGCCGAGATACATCGAGGCGATGAGGCCCCAGACGAATTCCTTTTGCTCGACGAACAACAGGGGTCCGGGCTGCAGGCCCCAAATCAACAAGCCGCCGAGCAGCACTGCCGCAGTGGGCGAGCCGGGTACTCCGAGCGCCAGCATCGGCAAGAGCGCCGAGGTGCCGGCCGCGTGCGCCGCCGTCTCGGGCGCTACTACGCCCTCGATCTCGCCATTGCCGAAATTGTCGCCCCGCTTCGACATGCGCTTGGCGATACCGTAACTCATGAACGAAGCAGGCGTCGCACCCGCGGGGGTGATGCCCATCCAACATCCGATCACGCACGAACGCAGCGAGGTCACCCAGTATCGCGGCAACTCGGCCCAGGTCTGGAACACCACCTTCGCATTGATCCGCGCATTCCCACCGCGGAAGCTCAGGCCTTCTTCCATAGTCAGTAGAATCTCACCGATGCCGAACAGACCAATGACGGCAATGAGAAAATCAAATCCGGTCAGGAGTTCGGTGAAGCCAAAGGTCAGCCGCAGCTGTCCGGTGACGCTGTCGAGCCCGACGGTAGCCAGCGCAAAGCCGATCATCATCGAGGCGACGGTCTTGAACGGCGGCTCCTTGCTCATGCCGATGAAACTGCAAAAAGCAAGGAAATAAACCGAGAACTTTTCCGCCGGTCCGAACTGGAGCGCGAATCTCGCCACCAGCGGAGCCACCAGCGTGATTACGATCACGGCGAACAGCGCGCCGACGAATGAGGAGGTGAAGGCTGCGGTCAGAGCCTCGCCGGCCCTGCCCTGCCGAGCCATCGGGTGGCCATCGAAGGTGGTCGCGACCGACCAGGGCTCGCCTGGGATGTTGAACAGGATGGAGGTGATGGCACCGCCGAACAATGCTCCCCAATAGATGCAAGACAGCATGATGATCGCCGAGGTCGGCGACATCGAGAAGGTCAGCGGCAAGAGGATCGCCACACCATTGGCCCCGCCCAATCCCGGAAGAACCCCGATGATGACGCCGAGCAGGATGCCGACGATCATCACCATGATGTTGAAGGGCTGCAGCACGACGGCGAAGCCGTGGAACAGGTTGACGATTTCTTCCATGGCGCTTTATCCCCAGACCAGCGACGGATGCGCGCTTACGGCTTCCGTCTTCTCCCCTCGTGTTACAGCCCGAGAAAATCCTCGATCGGCCCCTTCGGCAGGGGGATGAGGAACCACCTCTCGAGCAACAGGTAGGTCGCAATCGGCACGCCCGCCGAGACGGCAACGATCAAGCTCCAGCCATAGCGGCCGAGCCACTTCATGAATGCAGCGATGAGCAGCGCCGAAGCCAAGTAGATTCCTGCATAGGGAATAAGCGCCACATAGATCGTCGTCGGCACCACGACCGCCAGAACCCGGCGCAATTGCCCCCATTCGGCGAACAACGCGTCGGAGCGAGCCATCATGATCTGTACGAAATTGACGGCGCTCGAGATGATGATCAGCACGCCCAGATAGAACGGAAAGAACCCGGCCTTCGGTCCCTCCACACCCCAATCGATACCGACCTGCAGACTGCCGCCGATCACGATCGCACCGAAGAGCGTCATGAACGCGACGACGCCGATCTCCGTGCCGGTGTGAGACGGTCCGGCCAGCCTAGTGTGTTGTGATTTCTCGGCCATGGGTTCCCCCTACGCAAGAAGACACCGCCGGCGGATCTTTCCGCCGGCGGCATTGGCAGCCTTCATGCTTACTTCTTCGCGAGGAAGCCCGCCTCTTTCATCAGGCTCTCGTGGCGCTTTTCCTCGTTCGCGACCCACTTGGCGTAGTCGGCGCCGGTCATGAAGTTCTGGTTGAAGGCACCATCCTTCATCAGGTTCTTCCACTCCGGCGTCTCACGCACTTTCTGGAACAGGCCCACGTAATAATCGACCTGATCCTTGGTGGCTCCGGGAGCCATGAAGATGCCGCGGAGCATGAGGTACTCCATGTCCAGACCCTGCGACTTGCAGGTCGGAATGCTGCTCCACGACAGGTCGCCGATGATCTTGTCCGTGTATGCGAGCGTCTTGCCGTCGAACACGCAGAGCGGACGCACTTTCCCAGCCTTCCATTGCGCCACGGCTTCGATCGGGTTGTTGACGGTCGAATCGACGTGACCACCGACCAGCTGGACCGCCACCTCGCCGCCGCCCTTATAGGGAATGTAAGTGAATTTGACGCCAGCGGACTTCTCGACGGCGACCGTGATGATCTGGTCTTCCTGCTT
>JAUSIF010000349.1 GCA_030648135.1 Xanthobacteraceae bacterium | reverse complement strand
ACGAGCGCGGCCTGAACACCGGGAATGCCGACAAGCTCCGGAACGCGTAGGGGACGGGAATAGAAATGACCGATACGACGGCAGCAGCAGGCGGCATCGGCAAGCCGAGCATGCCCACTTGGAGCGAGATGGGCGTCCTGCTCCGGCGCGGCGACCTTGCGCTCGCCATCTGCGTATTGGCGATTCTCGTCGTCCTCATTCTGCCGTTGCCGCCGATCCTGCTCGACTTGTGTCTTGCGCTGTCGATCATCCTGTCGGTGCTGATCCTGATGACGACATTGTTCATCCACACGCCGCTCGAGTTCTCCGCCTTTCCGACCATGCTCTTGATCGCGACCATGTTGCGGCTCTCGCTCAATATCGCCTCGACGCGGCTCATTCTCACGCATGGCCACACCGGCACCTCGGCCGCCGGTCACGTCATCGAGGCCTTCGGCAATTTCGTGATGGGCGGGAATTTCGTCATCGGCATCATCGTGTTCTCGATCCTGGTGATCGTGAACTTCGTGGTCATCACCAAGGGTTCGGGCCGCATCGCCGAGGTCGCCGCGCGCTTCACCCTCGATGCCATGCCCGGCAAGCAGATGGCGATCGACGCCGATCTTTCGGCCGGCTTGATCGACGAGAACGAAGCGCGCCGGCGCCGCAAGCAGCTCGAGGACGAGAGCGCCTTCTTCGGCGCTATGGACGGCGCTTCGAAATTCGTGCGCGGTGACGCTATCGCCGGCCTGCTCATCGTCTTCATCAATATTATCGGCGGCATCGTCATCGGCACCGCGCAACAGGGCATGAGCTTCGCCAAAGCCGGGCATGCCTATACGCTGCTCACCGTCGGCGACGGTCTGGTTACCCAGATCCCCGCCCTCATCGTCTCGACCGCCGCGGGCCTGCTCGTCTCCAAGGCCGGCGTCACCGGCGCCGCCGATGTGGCGCTGATCCGCCAACTTTCCGGCTACCCGAAAGCGCTCGGCATGTCGGCGGCGGTCATGCTGGTGATGGCAATTCTCCCCGGCATTCCGCTGTTTCCCTTCCTCGTGCTCGGCGGCGGCGCCGGCGCGATCGCTTATGTTCTCGACCGGCGCACCCGCACCGCCGCCGCCGTGGTGGAAGCCGAGAAGGCGACCGCCGCCACTGCCGCGGAGGCGGCCGAGCAGCCGATCTCGACCGCGCTCAAGATCGACGATCTCAAGATCGAGATCGGCTACGGGCTATTGCCGCTCGTCAACGGTCCCAACGGCAACGACCGGCTCACCGATCAGATCAAGGCGCTGCGCAGGAATCTCGCCGCCGAAATGGGCTTCGTCATGCCGGCGGTGAGAATTCTGGACAATGTCCAGCTCGAATCGACCAGCTACGTCATCAAGGTGAAAGAGGTCGACGCGGGAGTAGGCAAGCTTCACCCCGGCTGCCACATGGTCATGGATCCGGCCGGCAAGCAGGTGGAGCTGCCGGGCGTGCACACCACCGAGCCGACCTTCGGTTTGCCGGCGACCTGGGTCGACGAGGGACTGCGCGAGGAGGCCGCGCTGCGCGGCTATACCGTCGTCGATGTGGCGACCGTGCTCTCGACCCACCTCTCCGAGGTGTCGAAGGCGAATATGGCCGATCTCCTTTCTTATGCCGAGGTGCAGAAGCTCCTGAAGGATCTGCCCAAGGAGCAAGCCGAGCTCATCAAGGACATGGCGCCGTCGCTGATCTCGGCCTCCGGCATCCAGCGCGTGCTCCAGCTCCTGCTCGCCGAACGCGTCTCGATCCGCGATCTCGGCAGCATCCTCGAAGGCATCGCCGAGGCTCTGACCACCACGCGCAATCCCACCCAGATCGTGGAGCACGTGCGCACCCGTCTCGCCCGCCAGATTTGCGCCCAGCATCTCTCCTCCGGCGGCTATCTTCCGCTCATCGCGCTGTCTCCGAAATGGGAACAGACCTTCGCCGAATCGATCATCGGCCAGGGCGAGGAGCGCTCGTTCGCCATGCAGCCCTCCAAACTCACGGAATTCGTCAACCTGGTGCGCGAACGCTTCGAGGAAGCGGCGCGCGAAGGCGAGGCCGCGGTGCTGCTCACGAGCCTCTCGGCGCGGCCGCACGTGCGGGGAATCGTCGAGCGCTTCCGGCCGCAGACCACCGTGCTTTCCCAAAGCGAGATCCATCCGCGGGTGCGCCTGAAGACGGTCGGCAGTGTATGATCCGCTTCGGCAGGACTGCCGATGACCAGGAAGACCAAAATTAACGAACGCACCGAGGCTGCGGTCGCCTTGCGCGACCAGTTCACACGGGTCGGGCCCGGCAAGATTGCCGCCGTCATCACCCATCTGGAGATGCGCGCGCAGCCGCAGCTCTTGCCGGAACAACAAACCCAGGTTTTTGCGTTACGGCGGGTGCCGAAGCCCGATCCCGACTGGTATCGCGACCTCTACCGTCGCGTGGGCGAGGACTGGCTATGGTTCTCGCGCCTCGCCTTGGGCGATGCGGCGCTGAGAGGCCTGATCCACGACCCGGCGGTCGAGGTTTACGCGCTTCGCCACCGCGGCCGTGACGAGGGCCTGTTGGAACTCGATCTCCGCCGTTTCCCGGACATCGAGATTTCATTTCTGGGCGTGGTAACGACCTTGCTCGGCAAGGGCGCCGGCCGTTATCTCATCAATCGGGCGATCGAGATCGCCTGGGCACGGGGTCCGAACCGGGTCACCGTCCACACCTGCACGTTCGACCACCCGCGCGCGCTCGAATTCTATCTGCACAGCGGATTTACGCCCTACGCGCGCTCGGTCGAGATCGCCGACGACCCGCGCCTGCGCGGACTGCTGCCGCGCTCAGTGGCGCCGCATATACCGACCCTGAAAGACGACTGATTCCGGCCGTAGGGGATTTCAGACGCGGACGCGGTGGGCGCCGATATGATCGAGTTCGGCCTGTTCGCGGCCGGCCTCGGCGGCGCGCTCGCGATTCTGATCGCGCTCCTCCAGGATCTCGACCTTCTTCAGCTCCTCGAACGCCTCGGCGAGCGCGCTGCGCGCATCCTCGAGCTGGCCCTTGAGGTCGTTCGCCGACCGCATCAGGTTGTCGCGGCGCTGGATCGCCGCCTTGGCATAGGTCGGATAGGCGAAGTGGCCGGGGTCGTCGATGCCCGCGCGCTCCTGCTCGACCGCGATCTCGCGATTGAGGTCGTTGGCCATGCGCTCGAACTCGGCGACCATGGCCTCGATCTGGGCGACCTGGCGCCGCTTCTCGTCGACCTGGAAGCGCTTCAGGCGGATCAATGTGTCCCGGGACTTCATGCCGGCGATACTCCACGCCACCGGTTAGGATTCAGTTTCCCCGCCCGTTAAGATTTGGGCGAGCCGCCGGTAACCTTCCCCTAGATTGGTTGCCTCTTCCTTACTTTGGGCAAGAAAAGCCTCCAGCGCCGGGTGCAGGCTGATGGCCTCGTCGACCTCCGGATTCGACCCCGGCCGATAGGCCCCGAGCCGGATCAGCTCCTCCATATCGGCATAAATGGCGAGCACCCGCTTGGCCCTGAGCACGGTCGGCAGGTGGTCCGGGTCGCAGGACCTCGGCATGGTCCGGGAGACCGATTTCAGCACATTAATGGCGGGGTAGCGCCCCCGCTCGGCGATGGCGCGTTCCATGACAATATGGCCGTCGAGGATGCCGCGGACGGCGTCGGCGACCGGCTCGTTGTGGTCGTCGCCGTCGACGAGGACGGTGAACAGGCCGGTGATGGTCCCCTCCCCGGTGCCGGGTCCGGCCCGCTCCAAGAGCCGCGGCAGCTCGGTGAATACGGTGGGGGTATAGCCCTTGGAGGTCGGCGGCTCGCCGGCCGAGAGCCCGATCTCGCGCTGGGCCATGGCGAAGCGCGTCACCGAGTCCATCAGTACAAGTACGTCCTTGGCCTCGTCGCGGAAGAATTCCGCGATCGCCATGGTGAGATAGGCCGCCTGGCGGCGCATCAGCGCCGGTTCGTCGGAGGTGGAGACCACCACCACCGAGCGCGCCAGCCCGTCGGCGCCGAGGTCGTCCTGCAGGAACTCCTGCACCTCGCGGCCGCGCTCGCCCACCAGGCCGATCACGGTGACGTCGGAGCGGGTATTGCGCGCCAGCATCGACAACAGCACCGACTTGCCGACGCCCGATCCCGAGAAGATGCCCATGCGCTGGCCCCGGCAGCAGGTCGTGAAGCTATTGAGCGCACGTACCCCGAGGTCGAGGGAGCTGCCGACCCGCCGGCGAGCATGAGCGGGCGGGGGAACCGCGCGGAATGGATAGGGCGAGGGTCCGAGCCTGAGCGGACCCTTGCCATCGATGGGTTCGCCCATGGCGTTCATCACCCGGCCGAGCCAGCCGGAGGAGGGCCGCACCGCCGCCGAAGCGGACGAGACCAGGGCGCGGCAGCCGCGCCGGACCCCTTCGAGCGGACCGAAGGGCATGAGCAGCGCATGGCCGCCGGCAAAGCCCACGGCCTCGCAGATCACGCTCTGCTCCGGGCTGGTCTCGACCACGACCCGGGCGCCGACCGGCATGGCGTGGACCGGCCCGGCGACCTCGACCAGGAGCCCGCGCACGCCGGCGACCCGGCCATAGATGGTGGGGCCGTCGAGCTCGTCGACCTGTTCGGCAAGCGCTTTCAACGAAAACCTCCGTTCGGCCCGGCAACGCTTTGTTTACTCATTCCGTTAACAATCGGGTCACCCTCCGGGCCTGGTTTGCCGCCTTGGCCGCGGGGTCCAGTCTGGGGGGTTGCTTGGCCCGGCTTCTTGAAGTCGGACGTTAACCGGGATCCCGGGCGAATCCGACCGTTTGCCAGTATCTTATGGTGATTCGCGAAGATTTGCTTGGGGGACTCTTGTGGGGCGGAATCAGATTCTGTTAACCATTCCCCGGTAGCGTTTGCGAATCGAGAAACCAGGCCGGGCACGCGCGGGGCGGGCCCGGACGGAATCCGTCCCCGAGAACAAGGCCCAGAAGGGGATTGGCATGCGCGTTTTGCTGATCGAAGACGACAGCGCGACCGCGAAAAGCGTCGAGCTGATGCTGAAGTCCGAGAGTTTTAACGTCTACACCACCGACCTCGGTGAGGAAGGCGTCGATCTCGGCAAGCTTTATGACTACGACATCATCCTCTTGGACCTGAACCTGCCGGACATGTCCGGCTACGAGGTTCTGCGCTCGCTCCGGGTGGCCAAGATCAAGACCCCGATTTTGATCCTCTCCGGCCTCGCCGGCATCGAGGACAAGGTGAAGGGCCTCGGCTTCGGCGCCGACGACTACATGACCAAGCCGTTCCACAAGGACGAGCTGGTCGCCCGCATTCACGCGGTCGTGCGCCGCTCCAAGGGCCACGCCCAATCGGTCATCAACACCGCCGATCTCTGCGTCAATCTCGACACCAAGACGGTCGAGGTGGGCGGCGCGCGCGTGCATCTCACGGGCAAGGAATACCAGATGCTCGAGCTCTTATCGCTGCGCAAGGGCACGACGCTCACCAAGGAGATGTTCCTCAACCATCTCTATGGCGGCATGGACGAGCCCGAGCTCAAGATCATCGACGTCTTCATCTGCAAGCTCAGGAAGAAGCTTTCCGTTGCGACCGGCGGCAAGAACTACATCGAAACCGTCTGGGGCCGCGGCTACGTGC
>JAUSIF010000341.1 GCA_030648135.1 Xanthobacteraceae bacterium | reverse complement strand
CAGCCGGTAGAGGATCGTTGGGCTGTTCTGGACGATGATGTTGGCGTCCGACAGCTCCCTGGTTCTTTCCTCGACAGCTTGCTCCAACGCGTTCATTTTCAAGGCCGCATCTTGCGTCATCTGCCACTTAACGGTCAGTGCGCTGGCCATTTGGCGGATCTCGATAGCATCGAAAGGCTTTTTCAGGATCAGCAACCGGTCACCCAGTTCGAGGCGCTCGGTCATCTCCTCCCAGGAATAGTCGGAATGGGCAGTGCACAGGGCAACTTGCAGCAAGGAATCGACCTGCCAGAGGCGCTCGATGGTCTCGACACCGTCCCACCCGGGCGGCATGCGCATATCGATGAATGCCATGGCATAGGGTCTGTTCTGCTCCACCGCGCTCATGACCAGCGCCAGGGCTTCCTGTCCCTGATAGGCGGAATCGAGCTCGAAGGTTTGCCGTAGCACCGTTGGGGCATCGCCGAACAGGGCCGCCTCGGCCGAGGCTAGCGTGGCCTCGCTGTCCAGTCTCGCGCCGAGAATCTTGCGGAAATCCTGATGAATCGATGGAGTGTCGTCGATCACCAAAATGCGGCGGTTGCCGATGTTAACTGAGCCATTCATACGAGAACCTCCTAGGGTGGAGTCAGCGGCAGCTCGAGGGTGAAGGTCGCACCAAGGCCGACGCCATCGCTCTGTGCCTGCAGCGACCCACCCAATTCCTTCGCAGCCAGTGCGCCGCTGTGCAGGCCGAAGCCGTGCCCGCCCTTGCGGGTGGTGAAACCATGATTGAAGATCTGGAGCAGGTTCTGCGCTGGAATCCCGACTCCGTTGTCAGTGACCGAAAACCTGACTCGACCATCGACGCTGGCCAGGCCCATCGTCAAACGCTTGTCAGTGCGCCCAGACTCGTCGCAGGCGTGCTTGGCGTTGCTGACCAAGTTCACCAGGATCTGCAACACCTTGTGCTTGTCGAGCATGGTCAGGGGAACCGCGTCGATGTCGCGAATGACCTCCACGCCATGACGGCTCAAAGCGCTCAGGTTCATGCGCAGGCTGTCTTCCAGCAACTCTCTGACATCGACGCACTCTTCGACGCCGTACGCGGTGGCGAAGGTTTGTTGCATCGCCACTATCTCCTTGATGTGGTCGATGTTCTGGCGCAGGAAGTTCAGTTCCTTGAGGTTCTCGTCCTGATCCGCCTGCAGGTGTTCGGCGAGTTGCAGCAGATAGCCCGGCAGCAGCTTGCCGCGGGGATCGCTACCGAGATAGGCGCCCAGATCGAGTTCATGTTCTTGCAGCAGGGCGACGGCCCTGGCCAAACCCGAGACCTTGGACTTGCCGATGCTGTCCGTCACCAGCGTGGCGGAGACGTTGACACTGTTGAGCACGTTGCCGACGTTATGCAGCACCCCGGTGGCCACTTCCGCCATGCCCGCCTTGCGTGAAGCCTCAAGCAACTGTTTATGCGCTTGTTCCAGTTGCTCGGTACGCTCCTTGACGCGCTTCTCCAAATCGTCGTGGGCAATCTGTAGCGCGCCTTCTGCCTTTTCCAACGCGGCGAAGTTAGCCGCCTGCTCGGAACGCCAGCGGTGCAACTTGCCCCAGACCAATAGCCAGGTGACGAATAAAAACAGGATGGAAAGTAGTGCCGCACCGACGAAAAAAATGGCTTGGTTACGCTTATCGTGCTGGCTCGCGGCGAGGTCTTGCTGGATCTGCTGCACCAGTCTGACAATGCCCTCGGCATAGATTTTTTTCTGCGACTCATAGGCCTTGCCAAACAATATGGGCTTCGCTTGATCGGGCTGTCCGGCGCGGACCAGCGCGAAGGCTTGATTCTCCATATCGACTAACTTCAAATTGGCGGCGTCCGTCTGCTTGGTCGCCTCGGCGCTTTCGGACAGGGTCGTCAGTTGCAGCGTTTCCTTGATAATGGCATCCAGTTGGGGCTCGAACTGGCGGTAACGCCGCTCCCACTGCAAGTCGCCGGTGGTGGCCGCCATGCGAGCGGACATGGTTAACACTTCGTCCAGATGGACGATGCGGCCGCTCAGCTCCTGGAGGCGCAAATCGCGCAGTTGCACCGTTGTGACATTGCGCAACGAATCGAACGCAAAGCCCAGCATGGCGAGCAATACCAGCACCGCGAGCAGCAATCCGCCGGCCAGCCAACTGAGCGGGAACGGAGCCCCTGTGTCGGTTACCAGGCTGCTGATATCCGCTGCACCGAGAGTTTCTTGCGAACCCCCGACGGCAGACGGCAATGCCTGGAGGTTGCTTCCTTTCTTGGTGAGCAGGTGCATGTTGGCTTCCCTTCCGGCGGGCATGATGCTTGGTTGGCCAAGGAAACACCCTCGCGTAAACCTTCGCATTAGGTGTGAAACGAACCGCAAGAGCCGTTTCGCTTCCAAAGTGCCGATCTGAAGTTCTTCTCCAGTGTAGACCTTGCACTTGAGCTTGCTTTCGGGCGAAATCCATTGCCGCTTTTGCTCAACGATTAAGACATTAGCTAGCTGCTCGCAAGGCATGCGTAGCATTTACAGCGATGCCGACGCCGCATCATTGGCCCCACCTGGTGATCAATCAGCAGCAGGGCGGCATTGTCGGCACTGAATTTTTCGTAACTCATGGTGATTCTCCTGGCACTAAGCTCGGGGCGTTGGCACCCCAGGTTGGGGATTGCTTCGATCATTCAACGCGCTTGCAGCGTGCCGAACGCACCGCGCTGGTAGCCGTCAACGGCCTCGGCCAGCGCTGCTGCAGAGGCCAGTGCCATCGGTCCCTGCCAATACACCGGTTGATTGAGCGGGACACCAGAAAACAGCACCAGCTTGGCGTTGCCCTGGGTCGCGCGCAAAGTGACGGTGCGATCCTCGCGCTGCGGCAGATTCACTGGCAGCGTCGGCTCAACGAGACTGAACAACTGCCCATCGACCAGCACTTCACCGTCAATCGGCATCACGAACGCCACATGGCCATCCGCTATTGGGATGCTCACTTGCGCCCCGTCCTCGATGGAGATGTCCAGCA
>JAUSIF010000333.1 GCA_030648135.1 Xanthobacteraceae bacterium | reverse complement strand
GCGATCCCGCGCGATCTCATCGAGGCCGACCTGTTCGGCCACGAGAAGGGCGCCTTCACCGGCGCCAATAGCCGCAATCCCGGCCGCTTCGAGCAGGCCGAGGGCGGCACGCTGTTTCTCGACGAGATCGGCGACATGCCGATGGAAGCGCAGACCCGGCTCCTGCGCGTGCTGCAGCAGGGCGAATACACCACCGTCGGCGGCCGCACTCCGATCAAGAGCGACGTGCGCATCATCGCCGCCACCAACAAGGATCTGCGGATTTTGATCCAGCAGGGCCTGTTCCGCGAGGATCTGTTCTACCGCCTCAATGTGGTGCCGCTGCGCCTGCCGCCGCTCAGGGAGCGCACCGAGGACGTGCCCGATCTCGCGCGCCATTTTTTCGCGCTGGTGGAGCGCGAGGGTCTTCCGCGCAAACAGCTCGACACCGCCGCCCTCGACCGGATGAAGCATTATCGCTGGCCCGGTAATGTGCGCGAGCTGGAAAATCTGGTCCGGCGGCTCGCCGCCCTCTACCCCGAGGAGGTGATCGGCGCCGCCATCATCGAGGCGGAGCTCGCCCACCCGACGGTGGCGGCGGAGGAGCCCGCCGAAGACGCCCTCGGCACCTCGGTCGAGCGCCATCTGGCTCGTTATTTCGGCGGCTTCGGCGACGGCCTGCCGCCGCCCGGCCTCTATCATCGCATCCTGCGCGAAATCGAAACGCCCTTGGTTTCGGCGGCGCTGGCGGCGACCCGGGGCAACCAGATCAAGGCGGCCGAGCTCCTGGGCGTGAACCGGAATACGCTGCGCAAGAAGATCCACGACCTCGATATCCAGATCATCCGCACCGGCAACTGAGACGGCCTGAAACGGCCATTGGCGGTTTCGGCCATATTCTTGGCGCGGCCGCTGCTTGCCACTGTCACATTTTTGCACCAGTGTTGTAGGAAGGCATCAGAGCCGGCCTTGGATAGTCGGTTATTCGTTCCTGCCCAAAGCCCGCCCTCAACAACGAGCCCATGCCCGAAACCGCCGCCAAACCCGAAGCGCAGAGCATCTCGCCGCCGTTTCCACGGCCGCCGCGCACGTGGAGCGGCTTCTTCGCCCCGGTGGCGGTGGCGGCGGCGCTCTTGTCGGCGTTCATCACCTTCCTGGTGCTGACCGGCCTCACGCCGATTTCGCCGACCCACTACGTCGTCGTCTCCGTGCTGCTCGCCAATCTGTCGATGGCGGTAATCCTGCTCGGCATCATCGTCTGGCAGATCTCGGGCCTGGTGCGTGCGCGCCGCCGAGGGCGGGCGGGCGCGCGCTTGCACGTGCGCATCGTGCTCCTGTTCGCGCTGGTGGCGACGGTTCCGGCGATTCTGGTCGCGGTCATCGCTTCGATCACGCTCGACCGCGGGCTCGACCGCTGGTTCTCGGTGCGCACCCGCGTGATCATCGACAATGCCGTCATGGTCGCGGAGGCCTACGTGCGCGACCATGCCTTCGGCATTCGCGTCGATCTCAACGGCATGGCCAATGACTTGACGCGGATGCGCGGCTTGTTCGACGAGAACCGCGAACGCTTTCGCCAGCTCCTCACCGCCCAGGCCACGATCCACGGTCTGCCCGCGGCCATGCTGATCCATGGCGATCGCTCGTTGATCGAGCGGGCCGACATCAACATCGGCCGGGAGTTCCTGATCCCGACCAACATCAAGGTCAGCGAGGCAACCGAAGAAAAACCCATACTCGCGCTCGCGAGCACCGCCGACTACGTGGTGGCGATCACGCCGCTCAACGGTTACGCCGACACCTATCTCTACGTGGCTCGTCCGATCGATCCCAAGGTCATCCAGTACCTGCGCCTGACCGAAGACAGCCTGCTCGAATATCGAAGCCTGGAAGACCGCCGCTTCGGCGTGCAGATCGCCTTCGCGCTGATGTACGCGGTGATCGCGCTGATCCTCTTGTTGGCGGCGGTGTGGATCGGGTTGAACTTCGCCAACCGGCTGGTGGCGCCGATCCGGCGGCTGATCACCGCCGCCGATCTGGTCGCCTCCGGCAATTTGTTCGTGCAGGTGCCGGTGCGCCAGTCGGAGGGCGATCTCGCCAGCCTGGGCGACAGCTTCAACGCCATGACCCACGAGTTGCGCTCGCAACGCGACGATATCGTACGGGCCCGCGATCAGATCGACCAGCGCCGGCTGTTCACCGAGGCGGTGCTCGCCGGCGTCGGCGCCGGCGTGATCGGCCTCGATGCCGAAAGCCGCATCACCATTCTCAACCGCTCGGCGGAGCGTTTGATCGGCCGCTCCGATAGCGAGCTCATCAATATGCCGGTGGCTGAAGCGATCCCCGAACTCGCGGCGCTGGTCGAGCAGGCCAAGAGCGGGATTCAGCGCGTGCAGGGCACCGTGACCCTCAGGCGCGACGGGCGCGAGCGCACCATCAACGTGCGGGTGACCACCGAGGCCTCGCCCGAGAGCGGGCACGGCTATGTCATCACGCTCGACGACATCACCGAGCTGGTGGTGGCCCAGCGCACCTCGGCCTGGGCCGACGTCGCCCGCCGCATCGCCCACGAGATCAAGAACCCGCTCACGCCGATTCAGCTTTCGGCCGAGCGCTTGCGCCGCAAATACGGCAAGAACCTGATCGAGGATCGCGAGGTGTTCGAGCAGTGCACCGAGACCATCATCCGCCAAGTCGGCGATATCGGCCGGATGGTCGACGAGTTCTCGGCCTTCGCCCGCATGCCGAAGCCGGTGGTCGAGGCCCAGGATCTCGCCGAGACGATCCGGCAGGCCGTGTTCCTGATCCGGGTAGGAAACCCCGACATCCAATTCGACGTCGAGCTACCGCCGGGGCCGATGCCCGCCCGTTTCGACCGGCGGCTGATTTCGCAGGCGCTCACCAACATCTTGAAGAACGCGGTCGAAGCGATCGCGGCGGTTCCGCCGGCCGAGCGCGGACAGGGGCGCATCCTGGTACGCGGTGCGCGCGAGGGCGACACCGCCTTGATCGACATCATCGACAACGGCTCCGGGCTGCCGAGTGAGAACCGCGAGCGGCTGCTCGAGCCCTATGTGACCACCCGCGAGAAGGGTACCGGGCTCGGATTGGCGATCGTCGGCAAGATTCTGGAGGACCATGGCGGCCGCATCGAACTGCGCGACGCGCCGGAGGCCAACGGCAACAGACGAGGGGCATGGGTGCGCGTCAGCTTCAGCATCGGCGGCAAGCCGTCGGCGGTGGCGGAGCCGGCGCTCGAGCAGGGGGTTTCCACGGGTTGAATCATGGCCACCGACATTCTCATCATCGATGACGAAGCGGACATCCGCGGGCTCGTGGCCGGCATCCTCGAGGATGAAGGCTATGCGGTGCGCACCGCCAAGGACGCCGAGGAGGCGCTCTCGGCGGTGGGCGCGCGGCGGCCCAATCTCGTGCTGTTGGACATCTGGCTCGAAGGCAGCCGCCTCGACGGACTGGCGCTGCTCGATGTCATCAAGGGGCAGCATCCCGAATTGCCGGTGGTCATGATCTCCGGCCACGGCACCATCGAGACCGCGGTCGCCGCGATCAAGCGCGGCGCCTACGACTTCATCGAGAAGCCGTTCAATGCCGATCGCCTGTTGGTGGTGGCGAGCCGCGCGCTGGAAACATTGCGCTTGCGGCGCGAAGTGCAAGCCCTGAAGCAGCTCGCCCCCCACAGCCGGCGGCTGGTCGGCTCGTCGCCGGTGATCAACCAATTGCAGCAGACCATCGAGCGGGTCGCGCCCACCAACAGCCGCATCCTGATCATCGGGCCGTCGGGGTCGGGCAAGGAATTGACCGCGCGCATGATCCACGAGAACTCGGTTCGCGCCGAGGAGCCCTTCGTCGTCATCAATGCCGCCGCCATCACGCCCGAGCGCATGGAGACCGAATTGTTCGGCGTCGAAAGCAACGGCGCCTCGCGCAAAATCGGCGCGCTGGAGGAGGCGGACGGCGGGACGCTGTTCATCGACGAAGTGGCCGACATGCCGCGGGAGACGCAGAACCGAATCCTGCGCGTGCTCACCGAACAGAGCTTCCAGCGCGTCGGCGGGACCACCAAGATCACGGTCGACGTGCGGATCATCTCTTCCACCGACCGCAATCTGGAGACCGAAGTCGCCGCCGGCCGCTTCCGCGAGGATCTCTATCATCGCCTGAGCGTGGTGCCGATCCGCGTTCCGCCGCTGACGGAACGGCGCGAGGACATCGCCGAGCTGGTCGATCATTTCCTCGACCAGATCTCGGCCACGACCGGGCTGCCGCGGCGCCGGGTCGGCGCCGACGCGCTGGCGGTGCTGCAGTCGCACGACTGGCCCGGCAATGTCCGTCAGTTGCGCAACAACGTGGAGCGGCTGTTGATCCTCGCCGGCGGCGATCCCGATACGCCGGTGACGGCGTCGATGTTGCCGCCGGACGTGGGCGGGCTGGTGCCGAACATGCCGAACGGCGCCGGCGGCGAGCATTTGATGAGCCTGCCGCTGCGCGAGGCGAGGGAGGTGTTCGAGCGCGAATATCTGATCGCCCAGATCAGCCGCTTCGGCGGTAACATTTCGCGCACGGCCGAGTTCGTCGGCATGGAACGCTCGGCCCTGCACCGCAAGCTCAAGGCACTGGGCGTCGAAGAACGAGCGCGCTGAGCGATCCGGCAGCCGATGTCGCGCATCGCCTATGTCAACGGCCGCTATCTTCCGCACGCGCTGGCCATGGTCCATGTGGAGGACCGCGGCTATCAGTTCGCCGACGGCGTCTATGAAGTCTGCGAGGTAAGGGAAGGGCGGCTCGTCGATGAGCGGCGGCATCTGGAGCGGCTCAAGCGCTCGCTCGCCGAGATCCGCATCGCGCCGCCGATGTCGCCCGCGGCGCTCGGCGTGGTCATGCGCGAGACGCTCAGGCGAAATCGTCTGCGCGACGGCCTCTTGTATCTGCAGATCACCCGCGGCGTCGCCCGCCGCGAGCACGCCTTTCCCCCGTCCGCCACCAAACCCAGTCTGGTCGTGACCGTGCGCGCCAGCGATCGCGCCAAGCTCGACACCCTGGCCGCGACCGGCATCGCGGTGGTGACGGCGAAAGACAATCGCTGGGAGCGGGTCGACATCAAGACCGTCGGCCTGCTCCCGAACGTGCTGGCGCGCCAAAACGCACGCGAGCGGGGCGCGCGCGAGGCCTGGTTCGTCGACGCAGGCGGCCTGGTGACCGAGGGCACTTCGAGCAATGCCTGGATCGTCACCCAAGCGGGCGCGATCGTGACCCGGCCGGCGACGCTCGGCATGCTCAAGGGCATCACCCGCGCGGTCGTGCTCGAAGTGGCGGCCCGGCAGGGCCTGAGCATCGAGGAGCGCCCGTTCAGCGTGGCCGAGGCGTTCAAGGCGCGGGAGGCTTTTCTCACGGCGGCGACCCAGATCGTCATGCCGGTGATCGAGATCGACGGCCACAAGATCGCCGACGGCCGGCCGGGGCCGGTCGCGCGCGCGCTCCGGCGCGACTTCCACCGTCACGCCGAAATCAGCTGAGCTCGTAGACGCTGGTCGAGGGCCGGTGGTTGCCGTTTATGCGTTCTCGACGACTCACTTTATTGGATTTGGAAGGGGAGAGGCCATCGGCTATTTGCGGATATCCATGGCGCAGACGCGATCATCGACACGAAAAATTATCAACTTGCCGCAAGCGATCCGGCAGGCGCTCGAACTGCATGGCCGGGGCCGGCTGGCCGAGGCGGAAACGCTTTATGCCGAGATCCTCGCGGTCAAACCCGATCACTTCGACGCCTTGCATATGCTGGGACTGCTCAAGCTGCAGCGCGGCAAACCGGTCGAGGCGCTGCGTCTGATCGCGGCGGCGCTCAATGCAAAGCCGGTTTCGGCCGAGGCGCTGCTCAACCACGGGAACGTCCTCAACGCGCTCAATCGTCACGAGGAGGCGCTCGCGAGCTACGATCAGGCGCTCGCGATCAAGCCCCGCTATGCCGAGGCGCTCAATAATCGCGGCAGCGCGCTGGGAAGGCTGACCCGGCACGAGGAGGCGCTCACGAGCTACGAACGGGCGCTCAAGATCAAACCCGACTATGCCGAGGCGCTCTATAACCAGGGCAATGCACTGAGAACGCTGAATCGCGACGAAGATGCGCTCAACAGCTACGAGCGGGCGCTCGCGATCAGACCGGACCATGCCAAGGCGCACAACAATCGCGGCAATGCGCTGCAGAAATTGGGCCGCCACCAAGAGGCGCTCACGAGCTACGAGCGGGCGCTCGCGTTACAGCCCGATTTTGTCGAGGCGCTCAGTAATCGCGGCAGCGTGCTGCAGATCTTGGGCCGCCTCGAGGAGGCGCTCGCGAGCCAGGCGCGGGCGCTCGCGCTCAACCCCGATTATGCCGAGGCGCTTTACAATCAAGGCAATGCCCTGGTCATGCTCGGCCGTCACCGCGAAGCGCTCGCGAGCTATGAGCGGGCGCTCGCGATCAAGCCCGATCATGCCGAAGCGCAATGGAACCAAGGTCTCGCCCGGCTGCGCCTGGGCGACTTCCGTGCCGGCTGGAAGCAATACGAGTGGCGCTGGAAGCGACCGGATGGGGTGCAGGCGCAGCGCTCGTTCGCGCAGCCTTTATGGACCGGACAGCAATCGCTGCAAGGCAAGACCATTCTCTTGCACGCCGAGCAGGGCTTGGGCGACACCATCCAGTTCGTGCGCTATGCAACGCTGGTCGCCCGGCGCGGCGCCAAAGTCATTCTCGAAGTGCAACGCACGCTGAAGCTGTTATTGGCGCGGGTCGAAGGCATTGCCGGCATCGTCGGCCGCAGCGAGGAACTGCCTGCGTTCGATCTGCACTGTCCGCTGCTCAGCCTTCCGCTCGCGTTCGACACCGAACTGGGCACCATCCCGGCGAACATCCCTTACCTCGCGGCCACCGATGACCGGATCGAAACCTGGAGCGCCCGGCTGCCGCCGCGCAAGGGACTACGTGTCGGCATCGCCTGGTCGGGCAATTCCAAGCACAAGGACGATCGCAACCGCTCCATCGCGCTCGCCCGCCTGGCGCCGATGTTCGATGCGCCCGGCGTGCAATTCGTCAGCCTGCAGAAGGACGCGCGCGACAGCGAGGCCGAGGCGCTGCGCGACATTCCCGGACTTCTCGACCTCGGTCCCGAGTTCAAGGACTTCGCCGATACCGCCGCGCTGATCTCGCTCATCGACCTCGTGATCTCGGTGGATACGTCAACGGCGCATCTCGCCGGAGCCATGGGCAAGCCGGTCTGGGTGCTGCTGCCATTCTCGCCGGACTGGCGCTGGCTGCTCGAGCGCGAGGACAGTCCGTGGTATCCGACCGCGCGCCTTTTCCGGCAGCCGATGATCGGCGATTGGGAGAGCGTCATCGGCCGGATGCGCCGGGAACTCGCCCACGGCCGGCCCTGACGGCCTTGAACGGCCAAGTTTTGACCCGCCATACGGAAGTTTGTCTTGCGCGACGGCGGATTCGTGGCCTCTAATGGCACCGTTCCCGGCGGTATGGGCCGCGCGGGACGTCGCGGACCGGAGGTCCCGGAATAAATCGCCCGCCCGGCGAACAAAGAGGAACAACGACAATGGCGGCGGAACGAACCCAGAATTTACAAGACACCTTTCTCAACCACGTCCGCAAGAACAAGACCCCGCTCACGATCTTCCTGGTGAACGGCGTGAAACTACAGGGGGTCGTGACCTGGTTCGATAATTTCTGCGTGTTGTTGCGCCGCGATGGCCATTCCCAGCTCGTCTACAAGCACGCCATCTCGACGGTGATGCCGGGTCTTCCGATCCAGCTGTTCGAGCCGGGCGACGAAGCCGTGCCGGCCGCGGACAAGGTCTGATTGGAGCCGCGACGCGCGTCCGCACGCGGCAAAGCGGGAGCCTTCACGGCTCCGACTGCGGGCTCGCCCGAGCGCGTGGTGGTGATCGTGCCGCACCTGACGCGCCGGGCCGGCGCGGCGAGGGAGGGCGGCTCGCACCGTGGCATCGAAGCCCGGCTCGAGGAAGCGATCGGTCTCGCCAAGGCGATCGGCCTCATCGTCGCGAGCGCGGGCATCGTGCCGCTCTCGGCGATCCGGCCGGCGACCTTTCTCGGCAAGGGCAAGGTCGAGGAGATCGCGGGCCTGGTGCGCGCCGAGGAAGCGGGCCTGGTGTTCGCCGATTGCGCGCTCTCCCCGGTGCAGCAGCGCAACTTGGAAAAAGCCTGGGGCGCCAAGGTGGTCGACCGCACCGGGCTGATCCTGGAAATCTTCGGCGAGCGCGCGCGCACGCGCGAAGGCGCGCTACAGGTCGAGCTGGCCCACCTCAATTATCAAAAGAGCCGGCTGGTGCGCTCCTGGACCCATCTGGAGCGCCAGCGCGGCGGCTTCGGCTTTCTCGGCGGCCCGGGCGAGACCCAGATCGAGGCCGACCGCCGGCAGATCGGCGACCGCATCAAACGCATCGAGCGCGAGCTGGAAGGGGTGAAGCGGACGCGCGAGCTGCACCGCGCCGACCGCCGCCGCGTGCCGTATCCGATCGTGGCGCTGGTGGGCTACACCAATGCCGGAAAATCCACTTTGTTCAACCGCCTGACCTCGGCTTCGGTGCGCGCCGAGGATATTTTGTTCGCGACGCTCGATCCGACGCTGCGCGCGATCGATCTGCCGCACGGCATGCGGGCGATCCTGTCCGACACGGTGGGCTTCATTTCGGAATTGCCGACGCTCTTGATCGCGGCGTTCCGGGCGACTCTGGAAGAGGTGATCGAGGCCGATGTGATCGTGCATGTGCGCGATGCCGCCCATGAGGACGCCGAGGCGCAGGCCAAAGACGTGGCCGCGATCCTGCGCGAGCTCGGCATCGATCCCGGCGACCCGGGCAAGCT
>JAUSIF010000329.1 GCA_030648135.1 Xanthobacteraceae bacterium | reverse complement strand
GAGCGAAACGCGGATGCGTTGCGGCATCCGTTCCGCGCCGCGGCCGGTGACGCCGGTGAGGCGCAGCACGATACGGTCGGAGCGCTCGGTGGCGTCGCGCGCCTCGACGAAGCCGGTGATCGCCACGGTGGCGATCGGCCGCGTCAGCACCGGATGCGCGACCAGCGCCGCGCGCAGGCTGGCGGCGGAAAAGCCCGCCGCCACGGCGGCGAGCGCGAGAGCGACGGCGAAAGCGAACGGGCGTTCGCGCGAGATCCAGGCGATCACTCCGAACCCGGCCACGCTCGTGAGCGGCGCCCATAGCAATGGTTCGGCCGGGGCCGCGAAATAGAGCAGGATTCCGATGCCGAAGGCGACCGGCAGCCAGGGCGCGAGCCGCGCCGCGTCCGCTTCCGCGCGCAGCGCCTTGGCGAAGAATTCGCCCGCCGCGCCCAAACGCGCGCCGATGAGCGCGGCAAGTCCCGCCGCCGCCCGTCTCGTTCCGAGTACCGCCGCGCGTGTTCCCGCCCGCGGCCGATCCCCGCTCTCCGCCATGGAAGCGCCCCCGCCCTTCCCGCGCCGGGGCTATGCTACGAGGGGCGAGTTCCTCGCGCCATACCTCATCATGACCGATCCGGACATGGACTGATTTCGCGCGCTGCGAACGGTCGCATCAACACCCGATGCGCGTTTCCGATCTAACCGCTAAGCGGACATAGATCGTAGCGCATTATTTTTCGCGTATTGACCATAAGCGGTCATCGGCCGCTGCGCCATCATGCAGGAACTTAACGCGCTGCCGATAGAACTTATGAAGAACCTTTTGCCCTGGTCTTATGCACTGCTGCCCATTGCAGTAATGATTCCATTGTCTCACTATGAGAGCTACCCGAGTAAGTTTTCCGCAACGTCATGCGATAATCTGAGGAACCTTTCATGAACCTGAAGCTCGTTATTGCCATCTCCATTCTCGTCACGGCGCCGGCGTTTGCACAAGCTCAACAGGGGGGCGCCTCTCCGAAAGCACCGAAGCCGACTAAGGCGGATGTTCAAAAGGTCGTCCAAACGATCAGCGGCGACAAAACAAAGATGCAGACGTATTGCGATTTGGCCAAGCTCAATGAGCAGATGGCGCAGGCCGACGAAAAGAAGGATACAAAGACGCTCCAAAATCTCGGCGCAAAGGTCGACAATCTGACGCAGAAGCTTGGCCCCGATTACGTCAAACTGATGGATGGGCTTGACCAGATGGACGAGAATTCCAGTGAAGGCAAGGAGTTTGCTGCTGCCTTGGATTCTCTCGACAAGCAGTGCAAATAGAGCAGACGCGACGCGGAAATACCTCACAGCCGTCGCAGCTCATCATAGCCAGCACGGCCGCTCCTGGCACGAAGCTGCCGATCGGCCCGCAATAAACAATGACCGCTTGCATTCAAGAAGCGGAAATTGGCGCGCTGCTCGGCCTAGCGCCCGTTTATGATCTCACGGACTAATCGTCACGCGCCCTTCACCTTCGCCCAGGTGTCGCGCAGGCCGACCGTGCGGTTGAATACGAGGCGGCCCGGGGCGGAGTCCGTGTCGAGGCAGAAATAGCCCTGCCGCTCGAACTGAACCGGCTCGCCGGATTTGGTGACGGCGAGCGCGGGCTCCAGTTTGCAATCACTGAGCACTTCCAGCGAGTTTGGATTGAGATCGGCGGCGAAATCGCCAGCATTTGGATCGGGACGAGTGAACAGCGGATGATAGAGCCGCACTTCGGCGCTCACCGCGTCCGCCACTGAGACCCAATGCAGCGTCGCCTGCACCTTGCGCCCGTCCGGCGGCGTGTTGCCGCCGCGCGTCGCTGGATCATACGTGCAGCGTAGCTCGACCACCTCGCCGGCGGCGTTCTTCACCGCCTCGCGGCATTTGACGAAAAAAGCGTAGCGCAGCCGGACTTCCTTGCCGGGCGAAAGCCGAAAGAATTTCTTCGGCGGGTCCTCCATGAAGTCGTCGCGCTCGACGTAAAGCTCGCGCCCGAAACGGATCTTGCGCGCGCCCGCGGCCGGATCGTCCGGATGATTGACCGCCTCCAACTCCTCGATCTTGCCCTCGGGATAATTCTCGATCACGACCTTCAACGGGCGCAACACCGCCATCCGCCGCTGCGCCGTCTTGTTCAAAACCTCGCGGATGGAAAATTCCAAGAGGCCCGCATCGACCACGCTGTGGGCCTTGGCCACCCCGATGCGCTTGATGAAATCGCGAATGCCCGCCGCCGGCACCCCGCGGCGGCGCAAGCCCGCGAGCGTCGGCATGCGCGGATCGTCCCAGCCCTTGACGTGACCCTGCCCCACCAGCTCGTTCAGCACGCGCTTGGAGAGCACCGTGTAGCTCAAGTTGAGGCGCGCGAACTCGTATTGCCGCGGCCGCGCCGGCACCGGGAGGTGGTCGAGGAACCAGTCATACAGCGGCCGGTGATCCTCGAATTCCAGCGTGCAGATCGAGTGCGTGATCCCTTCGATCGCGTCCGACTGGCCGTGGGCGAAATCGTAGCTCGGATAGATGCACCATTTGTCGCCGGTGCGCGGGTGGCTGGCGTGCAGAATACGATAGAGCGCGGGATCGCGCAGATTGATATTGCCCGACGCCATGTCGATCTTGGCGCGCAGCACCCGCGCGCCGTTGGGAAATTCGCCGGCGCGCATGCGGCGAAAGAGATCGAGGTTTTCCTTCACCGTGCGGTCGCGGAACGGGCTGTTCTTGCCGGACTCGGTCAGCGTGCCGCGCGCCGCCCGCATCTCCTCTTGCGATTGATCGTCCACATAGGCCTTGCCGGTGCGAACCAGATGCTCGGCCCATTCATACAGTTGCTCGAAATAATCCGACGCGTGATGGAGGTGCTTGCCCCAATCGAAGCC
>JAUSIF010000325.1 GCA_030648135.1 Xanthobacteraceae bacterium | reverse complement strand
CTGCGCCGAAGTGGCGGTGGCGCTGGCGCCGCCTTCTCGCATCGACCGCGACAATATTCTGCAAGCGAGCCTGTGGGCGCTCGCCCGCGCCGTATGCGCCTTGCCCAATGTGCCGCGCCTCGTCTTCGTCGACGGGCCCTTCCGGCCGCCGCTCGACCAGGCGTTCGAAGTCGAGCCCATCATCGGCGGCGACGGGCTGGTCTCCTCCATTGCCGCCGCTTCGATCGTAGCCAAGGTCACCCGCGACCGCCTGATGACCCGGCTCGGCGCCGCGTTTCCGGCCTACGGTTTCGAGCGGCACAAGGGCTATGGCACCCTGCTCCATGCCGAGGCGCTGGAGAAACATGGGGCCACCCCGCATCATCGCGCGAGCTTCGCGCCGGTGATCGCCGTTCGCGCGCTGGTGACGGTCGAGGACTGATGCGCGCACCGACCGGACCGGGCCCGCTCGAGGCTACGATCTTCGACGAGGCGTTGCGTGCGCGCCCCGCCTTCTTCGTGGCGCTCGGCCTCATCGTTCACGCGGCCTTATGGACGATGGTGCCCTGGCTCGCCGATCCGACCCCGCATCCCAAGATCGCGATCGGCTTGGCGCTCGGGCACGAATGGCAGATCGGCTATGCCGCGACGCCTCCGCTCGCGCCATGGCTACTCGAGATCGTCTACCGGGCCACCGGCCGGATCGCGGCCACGCATTTTCTCGCACCCTTCTCGGTCGCGCTCGCCGGATGGTTCGTATTCGCTCTGGCACGGCGGGTCGTCGGCGATCGCCAGGGCGCGCTCGCGACCTTTCTGATGGTCGGTATTTTCCCGGTGGCTTTTCCGGTCGGCCCTTTCGATTCCAATCTGGTGCAGATGCCGCTGATCGCCGGCGCGGTACTGGCCTGGTGGCGGGTGGTGCGGGAACGGAGCCTGCCCGCCTGGTTCGGGCTCACCCTCGCGCTGGTGGCGCTCGCCTATGCCGGCCTGCAAGGTCTTTTCGTGCTTGCGACGCTCGCGGGCCTCACGCTCGCGAGCGAAAGCGGACGCTCCGTGTTCCGGCCTCAAGAAATGCTGCTCGCCGCGTTGTTGGCCTTTTGCACCTTTCTGTTGCTGCTGACGCCGCGCCTCCTCTGGCTCACGGATCACGGCTTCGCCGGCCTGATGCAGGGACCCGACGCCGGCGTCGAACCGGGCGCGCAAATCGATGCCTTGGGTCTCGCTTTCGGCGTGCTCGCTGGCCATATCGGCCTCTTCCTGTTGGTCGTGCTCGCGGCGCCGATCAGAATTGCCAAGCGCGAGACGGCGTCCGCGCTGCTGCGGCCGCCGCTCGATCGCTTCGTATGGACGACCGTGATCGTGCTCGCTTTATTGCCGGCGCTCTTCGCCTGGACCACCGCGGCCTTCATCGGAGGCAGGTTTCAGGTGGGTGCGGCGGCGCCGCTCGTGCTCTATTCCGGATTGCTGGTGATCGTGCTGGCGCCTTCGGTTTTGCACGTCCACCATCAGCGCGCGGCCGCATTCGCGGCGATGACGCTCCTGTTCCTGCCGCCCGTATTCGAAGTGACGTCGGCCTTCGCCGCGCCCTGGATCGGCGAAGGCGGCCGGGCCACGAACTGGCCGGCCGGGGCCGCCGGGCGCTATGTGAAGGAGGTGTTTCGCACGCGCACCGGCAAGCCGCTCGAATTCGTGATCGGAGACGCACGCACGGCAAGCGCGATAGCGCTCGCGCGCGGCGCACGGCCGCATGTTTTCCTCGACGCCGACCCGGCGCGCTCGCCCTGGATCGATCAGGACAAGTTGAAGGCCGCGGGCGCGGTCGTGGTCTGGCCGATCGAGGGCGTGAATGTGTCGCCGCCGTTCATGTTGGCCGCGAACCTGCCGCCGCTCACGCCGGAGGCGCCCTTGAGCTTCAATTGGATACGGCCGGGCCGGCTCGATCCGGTGCGGCTCGGCTGGGCGATCATTCCACCCACGCGCTGATCGAGCTCAGTGATAGCCCTCGCCCTCGCGCAGCTTGCCCCAGAACACCCAATAGACGAACGCGATATAGCCGAGGATGATCGGCAACAGCGCGACCGTGCCGATCAGCATGAAGATCTGGCTCGCCGGCACCGCCGCCGTCTGCCACACCGTGAGCGCGGGCGGCACCAGGAACGGGAAATTAGAGATCACGATCCCGATATAGCCGAGCAGAAAAAGCCCGATCGAGGCGAGGAACGGCGCATATTCGCGCCCCTCGTCGAGCCATTTCCAAAGTGCCAACGCAAGCACGCCGGTCGCCGCCGGCAGCGGCCACAGGAAATAGATGTTCGGCGTGGTGAACCAGCGTGCGGCGATGCGTTCGAAGGCGATCGGCGTCCACAGGCTGACGACCGCCATGGCCGCGAGCACGGCGAAAAGCAGTATCTTCGCATGCACGCGCGCGCGTTTTGCCACTCCGCCTTCCGTGCGCACGATCAGCCAGGTCGCGCCGAGCAGCGCGTAGCCGGCTACGACCGAGACCCCGACCAGCAGCGCGAACGGCGTCAGCCAGTCGAACGGGCCGCCGGCGAACTGGCCGTTGCGCACCACGATGCCCTGGATCAGTCCGCCCAAAATCACGCCCTGCGCGAACGCTGCGACGATCGAGCCGCCGGCAAAGGCGAGATTCCAGTATTTCTTGCTGCTGCGAGCTATATGGCGGAATTCGAACGAGACGCCGCGGAAGATCAGCGCGAGCAGCATCACGATCACCGGCAAATACATCGCCGGCATGATCACCGCGTAGGCCTTGGGGAAGGCGACGAGCAAACCGGCGCCGCCGAGCACCAGCCAGGTCTCGTTGCCGTCCCAGAACGGCGCCACCGAGTCCATCATCTGGTCGCGTTCGCGCTCGCTCTTCGCGAACGGGAACAGGATTCCGATGCCGAGGTCGAAGCCGTCGAGGATCACGTAGAGGACGACCGCGGTGCCGATGAGCGCGGCCCAGATTACCGGAAGATACAATTCCATGCTCGGTCTCCCGTCCCTTCGCTTGCTTGCCTCGCCCGTTGTGACAGCGGGGCCCGATTAGCGGAACACTTTGCGCCCTGACTCCGCCACCGACGACAGCGGCCGCCGTGGCGCGCCTTGCGCCGGCGGCTGTGCCGCGGCTTCGGGCCCGATCGCGATCAGGCGGTTGATGTAATAGATGCCCATCGAGAACACGATCCCATAGACCAGCACGAACAGCGCGAGCGAGACCGCGATGCTGCCGGCCGGCACCGGCGAGATCGAGTCGGCGGTGCGAAGAATTCCCTGCACGATCCACGGCTGCCGGCCGCTCTCGGTGACCACCCAACCGGCAATGACGGCGACGAATCCGGTCCACCAGACATGCGCCGCCGGTCGCAGATACCAATCGGTGGAGAACAAGCGGCCGCGCATCCACAGAATGACTCCGATCCAGGCCGCCGCGATCATGAACAGGCCGATCGCGAGCATGATGCGGAACGCGAAGAACACCGGGATGACCGGCGGGCGCTCGCTCGGCGGCACGCTTTTCAGCCCGGTGAACAATCCGTTCGGATCGTGGGTGAGGACGAGCGAGGAGCCGCGCGGGATCGAAATCTCGAAATGGTTTTTCTCGGCTTTCTCGTCGGGCCAGGCGAAAATATGGAAGTCGCCGGGCTTGGTTCCGTCCCAATGCGCTTCCATCGCCGCCACCTTGATGGGCTGATATTGCAGCGTGTTGAGCCCGTGCTGATCGCCGATGAACAGCTGCAGCGGCGCCACGATCGCGGCGAAGCCCACCGCCATGCGCAGCATGGTGCGCCCTTCCTGCACATATTTGCCGGCGAGCAGATAGCGCGCGCCGACCGCGAGCACCACGAAGGCTGTGGTGAGATAGGCCGCGTTCAGCATGTGCGCGAAGCGGTAGGGGAAGCTCGGATTGAAGATGATGGTGATCCAATCGACCGGAATAGCGATGCCTTGCCGCATCTCGTGGCCGACCGGGGTCTGCATCCAGCTGTTCGCCGACAGGATCCAGAACGCCGACATCGAAGTTCCGACCGCGACCGCGATGCAGGAGAACACGTGCAGCCACGGCGGCACCCGGTTCCAGCCGAACAGCATGATGCCGAGGAAGGTCGCCTCGAGGAAAAAGGCGGTCAGCACCTCGTAGCCGATCAGCGGTCCGACCACGTTGCCGGCGATCTCGGAGAAGCGGCTCCAGTTGGTGCCGAACTGGTAGGACAGCACGATCCCCGACACCACGCCCATGGCGAAGGAGACGGCGAAGATCTTGGTCCAGAAGCGCGCGAGCAGATGGTAGCGGCGCGTGCCGGTCCGGAGCCACATCACTTCGAGCGTCGCGATATAGGACGCGAGCCCGATGGTGAGGGTCGGGAAGATGATGTGGAAGGTGA
>JAUSIF010000318.1 GCA_030648135.1 Xanthobacteraceae bacterium | reverse complement strand
CGCTGGTGCCGGAACTGAAACGCGCGCTCGAGCAGGAAGGGCGCGGCGATATCATGATCGTGGTGGGCGGCGTTGTACCCACGCAGGACTACGACGCGCTCAAGGCCGCCGGCGCCGCGGCGATCTTCCCGCCCGGCACGGTGATCGCGGACGCGGCCGAGGAGCTTCTGCGCAAGCTCGCGACGCGCCTAGGTCACCGCCGCGAGGCGGCGGAGTGAGACGAGCTGGACATGCACCGTCGCGCAAGAGCTGATTGTATCTCGCCATAATAAGCGTCACTATGGGCTGAATGAAAACTTATGGGGGAGGAACACATGGACCGGCGTAGTTTCCTCATCGGCACAACCGCATCGGCCGCCGCGCTCGCGGCCGGCCCGGCGTTCGCCCAAGCGACTTTTCCTTCGCGCACAATCACGATCCTCAACGCGTTTCCGCCCGGCGGTGCCAACGATCTCGTGACGCGGCCGCTGGCCGCGGCACTCGAACAGATCGTAAAGCAGCCGGTGGTGGTCGAGACCAAAGCCGGCGCCGCTGGGCAGGTCGGCGCGCAAACCGCCGCCAGCGCCAAGCCGGACGGCTACACGCTGTTGTCACACAACAACGGAATTTCCGGTTACGCCGAAGTGGACAAGCTGTTTGGCCGGCCGCCGAAGACCACCCGCGCCGATTTCATTCCGCTGGCGCGACTGATTGCCGACCCGGTCTTGCTGATCGTTAACGACCAGCAGCCCTACAAGACACTAAAAGACTTCATCGACGACGCGAAGAAGCGCCCGAATACGATCGTCTACAGTTCGGGCGGCCTCTACGGTGCAACCCATTTGCCGGTGGCGCTGTTCGAGAAGGCGACCGCTGTGCCGAAGCTTCGCCACCTGCCGACTGCTGGCGGCGGACCGGCGATAACCGCGGTCCTTGGCAATAACGCGCAAGCGAGCACGCAGACGATCACGGCTACGCTCCAGCACATCAAGGCCGGCAAGTTGCGCGCGCTGGCGTCGTTTGGCGCCACGCGCTCGAAGGTTTTGCCCGATGTACCGACGCTGAAGGAACTCGGCTACAACGTCGAATATTATTTGTGGGTCGGGATCTTCGTCCCGAAAGGCACGCCGACTCAAATCGTGTCGACGTTGAGCTCAGCCATCGACAAAGCCGCCAACACCGATCAGTTCAAGAGCACCCTCACCAATCTCGGCCTGGAAGGCGGCTATCTCAACGCGAAGGACTTCGCCAAGTTCTGGGATGCCGATGCCAAGCGCGCCGACGAAGCCGTGACGGCGATCGGCCGCGTCGAGGGATAGAACGGAAATCCGTTCCGATCCCGTGTAGGGACAGCATTTGTCGGCTTCGACATAGGGGTGCCGGCACGCAGCGGCGACTTGCCGAGCGGCACGGTGATCGCGGAAGCGGCCGAGGAGCTGGTGCGAAAGCTTTCCGGTCGCCTCGGGCATCGCAAAGAGGCGGCGTAGTGAGACGAGCCTGAATGGTCGTTCCTCAGTTTGAGGAATGTCCGCGGTGTGCCAGGAACAGACATTGTATCCGTAGCTGAGCTCGTCGCGCTTGTCTCTGCCATTCAGTTTTTTGAAGGTGAGGCCGCAAGCACGTTGTAGACTGACAAGGGACGGCGGATGCCCTTGAGCGAAAAATCGCCCACCGGCTCGACGACCACGGCGTCTTCGACAGCCATCATGACACGGGGGCTAATTAGGATTTGGCCGGGCTTGGCCTCGTCGCAAAGCCGGGATGCGACATTGGAAACCGTGCCAATTGCGGCATAGTCGAAGCGTCCTTCAAAGCCGATGGTGCCGAGCGTGGCATATCCGTGCGCAATACCAATGCCAAAGCCAATGTCGTGACCTAGCCGTAACCATTTCTCGATTAACGCACTGATTGTGACGCGCATATCCAGTGCCATCTGCACAGCCTGTAGCGCCGGGTTGGATACCGGAACAGGATCGTTAAAAATCACCATCACTCCGTCGCCAGCGAACCTCTCAAGCGTACCGCTGTATTTGACGAGGATCTCACCAATCGCAGCATGGTACTGACGCAACAGAGCCATCACATCTTCCGGATCAGAGCTTTCGGAGAAGCCAGTGAATCCACGCAAGTCGCAGAACAGAGCGGTGATCTCCCGACGGTGACTTTCTAGCTGCTTTTCCGTTCCAGACGCGACGATCAGATCAGCCACCTGTGGAGGAAGGAAACGTCGCAACCTACCCATGCGCTCGATCTCACCTACTTGATCGACAACGCGCTGTTCAAGTTGTTGGTTAAGCTTGAAGAGCTCCTGCGACTGCGCTTCCAATTGGCTGGCCTGCTGTTGGACCAATCCATAGGATCGCTCTACTTCGCTGGTTCTCTCGCGCAATTCGTTGAGTAGGCGCGTGTTTTCGATGGCGATTACGGCCTGCGCAGCGAACGTTCTTAAGATTGCAATCTGCTTGTCCGAGAGCGGCCCAGGGACAAGCCGCACGACGCTGAGCAGGCCGATCGCCTCATCGCCGCGCATCATGGGCATGATTGTGATCGCGCGGTTGCCGCTGGTCAGGAAGTTTTGGCCCCCGGCGACAAATTCCGCCGGGGCATCCGCCACGTCGGGAATATCCACGATCCTGCGATCAAGCAAGGCTGCGCCGTGCATGTAATTCCGCGCGAGGGGAGTACGGGAAATTGTGCGCCGCCACGCTTCGACGCGAGCAGGATCCGGCGCGGCGACGGCCGCGGCGTTGATCGTGTCCCCGTCCCTGAGCGCGACGCTGACGAGGGCGCCCGGAAAGAGCTTCAACCCGCTCTGCACGATGGCGTCGAACACCGGCTGGGTATCGGTGGGTGAGTTGCTGATGACGCTCAGAATCTCGGCAGTCGCGGCCTGCTGCTTGAACGCTTCGCTCAACTCACGGCTAAGCCGCGCGACATTTGTTTCCCGGCCGGCAGGGGAGGAACTGCGACGGCGCCCGGCCTTTAGCGTTTTGCGGCGCTTCAGCGTCAACGCCTTGTGGCGTCGCGCTTTAACTTTGCCGCCTGTTTTGTCGCGCCGTCTCATTGCCTCCCCTTAAGCCCAGGACATGGCATCGTAACGGCTCAAACTAGCACACTGGAAGGGGCGGATATGAGTTCAGGCACAGTTCATTGGGCGGCCAGCCGATGTCCGCTTTGGGTCATTAGCCGACATACAAGTCGCGTTGGCGCGTCGATCCGCTCGCGTCAAACTTTCGCCTTGATTTAGGAATATATTCCA
>JAUSIF010000314.1 GCA_030648135.1 Xanthobacteraceae bacterium | reverse complement strand
CGAATCGCCTCCTGCATCGCTTGCGCATAGAGCTTGCGATCGGCCTGGGCGCGCGGGCCGCGCACGGCCGGTCCCTTGCGGCGGTTGAGCAGGCGGAACTGGATTCCGGCGCGGTCGGCGACGCGGCCCATGAGGCCGTCGAGGGCATCGACCTCGCGCACCAGATGGCCTTTGCCGAGACCGCCAATGGCGGGATTGCACGACATCGCGCCGACGGTCGCGAAGCGATGGGTGAGGAGCGCGGTACGTGCTCCGAGACGCGCGGCCGCCGCCGCCGCTTCACAGCCGGCATGGCCTCCACCGACCACTATGACGTCGAAGCACTGCATCGTTTTCACCCGAATGGCGTCGGTCTATCGGAGCACTATTGCTGCGTCAAAGCCGCGCCTATTTCCCAAACGTTTCACGTGAAACATGTTCCGCCGCCGACTCGATCACTACGGCGCTTGGCGAACTTCCAAGCAACTGTTTCACGTGAATCAGTCCGTTAACCTTTCATTTACCAATACAGAAGTTTTTGAAAATCTGATCGAGCACATCCTCCACATCGACCCGCCCGGTGATGCGCCCGAGTGCACGGGCAGCGAGCCGCAGCTCCTCGGCGACGACCTCCTCGCGTCCCGGCGCGAAAACTGCGAGTGCTGATTCGAGTCGCTCCACCGCCTCGCCAAGCGCATGACGCTGCCGCGCATGGGTGACCAGTGCGGGCTCGCCGCCGAGCGTTTCGGCTTCCCGGGCAAGAATGCCGATCAGCCGATCCATCCCCATCCCCGTATGCGCGGAAAGCATGAGCGCGCCTTGTTTCTGCAAACGTCGTTGCGTTTCCGAATCGATGAGGTCGGCCTTGGTACGTACCGTGATGCTGCGCCTTGCGGATGACGGAGGGGACACGGGCTTCGGATCGCTCGCCTCGGCGAGCCAAAGCACGAGGTCGGCTGCGTCCGCGCGGGCGAGCGCGCGCCGCACGCCTTCGACCTCGACGAGATCGGAGGTTTCGCGCACGCCGGCCGTATCCACGAGCACCACCGGAATGCCGGCAAGATCGAGCGCGACCTCGATGGCATCGCGGGTAGTGCCGGGACTGGGAGACACGATCGCGACCTCGCGCCGCGCCAGCCGATTGAGCAAAGTCGATTTGCCGACATTGGGCGGACCCGCGATCGCGACCGTGAAGCCTTCCCGCAGCCGCTCGCCGCGATGCGCGTCGGCGAGCGCAGTCTTGATCTCGGCTGAGAGCTCGCGTGCGATCGCCATCGCCGGCGTCAGCAGATCATCCGGCACATCGGCTTCGTCGACGAAATCGATCGCCGCTTCGAGCGCAGCCAGTGCTTCGATCAAGCGCGCTCGCCAGACTTCGACTTTGTTGGAGAGCGCGCCGCGGAATTGCGCGAGCGCTTGCCGTCGCTGCGTTTCGGTGTCGGCGGCGATGAGATCGCCGAGACCTTCGACCGCGGCGAGATCGAGTTTGCCGTTATAGAGCGCGCGGCGGGTGAATTCGCCAGCTTCCGCCGGCCTGAATCCTTCTATCTTTCCAAGTACTTGAAATACGGCCGTGAGAATCGCGCGTCCACCGTGCAGATGGATTTCGGCAATGTCTTCTCCGGTCTCGCTCGCCGGCGCCGGAAACCAGAGCACCAGCGCCTCGTCGATGATCTCTCCGCTCGCGGGATCGCGCACCGCCGCCCGCGTCGCGTGACGCGCACGAGGAATTTTTCCGGTGAGCGTTTCGAGTCCGATTCGAGCCTTGGATCCGGAGATGCGGACGACCGCAATCGCGGCGGGGAGACGGCCGCTCGACAATGCATAGATGGTGTCTTCGCTCGGCACCCTGCTTCCCCGATTGCCGTTGTCGTCGTGCTAGGTTCGCTCAGCCGGCAGGATATCGACATGCCCGAGAATCGTCTCGCGCGCGAGACCAGCCCCTATCTCATCCAGCACAAGGACAATCCGGTCGAGTGGTGGCCGTGGGGGCCGGAGGCGCTGGCCGAAGCCAAGCGCTTGGGCAAGCCGATCCTGCTTTCGGTCGGCTATGCCGCCTGCCACTGGTGCCACGTGATGGCGTACGAGAGCTTCGAAGACCAGGCCACCGCCGCGGTGATGAACGAGCTGTTCGTCAACATCAAAGTGGACCGCGAAGAGCGCCCGGAGATCGACGAAATCTACATGAGCTCGCTTCATCATCTGGGCGAGCAGGGCGGCTGGCCGCTGACCATGTTCCTCACGCCCAAGGGCGAGCCGATCTGGGGCGGCACCTATTTTCCGAAAGAGTCGCGCTTCGGCCGGCCTGCCTTCACCGACGTGCTGCGCGAGATCGCCCGCATCTTCCGCGAGGAGCCGCAGAAGATCGAAGCGAGCCGGGCGGCGCTGCACGAGCGCTTGGCGGCGCGGGCGCGGCCTCAAGGCAAAGTAGTGCTCGGCCGGACCGAGCTCGACGAAATCGCCCAACGCATCGGCGGATTGTTCGATCCGGTCCATGGCGGCCTGCGCGGCGCGCCCAAGTTCCCCCAATGCGGCATTCTCGAGCTAATGTGGCGCGCGGGCGAGCGCACCGGCGAGAGCCGTTACTTCGCGCTCGTGGAGCACGCACTCTCGCGCATGGGCGAGGGCGGCATTTACGATCATGTGGGCGGTGGCTTCGCCCGCTACTCGGTCGACGAGCGCTGGCTCGTCCCGCACTTCGAGAAGATGCTCTACGACAATGCGCAGCTCCTGGAGCTCTTGGCGCTCGCGTACGTTCGCAGCGGCAATTCGCTCTTTCGAACGCGCGCCGAGGAAACCGTCGGTTGGCTCGCGCGCGAGATGACCACCGCGGGCGGCGCTTTCGCTTCCAGCCTCGATGCAGATTCCGAAGGCGAGGAGGGCAAGTTCTATGTCTGGTCGGCGGAGGAGATCGAACGGGCTCTCGGAAAGGGCGATGCCGAATTTTTTTCCGCGCATTACGACGTGAGCAGTGAAGGCAATTTCGAAGGTCGCAACATCCTGAATCGTTCGAAGCACTTACCGCGCAGCATGGAAGACGAGGCTCGGCTTGCGAGCTTGCGCGCAAAGCTTCTCAAACTACGCGGAAGCCGAGTCCGGCCAGGCCTCGACGACAAGGTACTCGCCGACTGGAACGGCCTGATGATCGCGGCCCTTGCCAATGCCGGGGCACTGCTCGACGAGTCCGCCTGGATCGCGCAGGCAAGACGCGCTTTCCGTTTCGTCGCCGAATCGATGACGCGCGGCGAACGGTTGGGACATAGCTGGCGCGGGGGGCGGCTGGTCTTTCCCGGGTTGTCTTCGGATTTCGCCGCCATGATTCGCGCTGCGATCGCGCTGCATCAATCGACCGGCGAGGGGACCTACCTCAACCGCGCCATCGCCTGGACCGCGGTGCTCGAACGCCACCATGCCGATACGGAGACCGGCGGCTATTTCCTCACTGCCAACGACGCCGAGGGGCTGATCGTCCGCCCGGCCCAGACCCGCGACGATGCGCAGCCTAATCCGAACGCGCTGATGGCGCAAAACCTCGTCCGCCTCGCCGTGCTGGCCGGCGACGATTCATATCGCGTCCGCGCCGACCGGCTGTTCGACGGTGTGCTGGCGCTCGCCGCCGACAATCTGTTCGGCCACACGGCGCTGCTCTCCGCGCTCGATCTCAGGCTGCGGCACAAGGAAATCGTCGCGGTCGGGCCGCGGGCGGAGGAATTCGCCCGCGCCGCGCTCAAGTTCCCTTTCCTCGACCGGACGATCGTGCGCGCAAAAAACGCGGACGCACTGCCCGAGCACCACCCGGCGCGCGCCATGCTCGCCTCCGCGCCCAAAGCAGGCGCCTTATTCATCTGTCGGGGGGAACGTTGCTCGCTACCGATTACGGACCCGAATCAATTAGCGGCAGCGACCGCCGCGCCGGGGGACTGAAACAAATCAATTCTGCAAACGCCCATTATAACGCGCATGGCCGGGACAAGCCCGGCCATGACGATTGAAAGCTATTGCGCGCTTACGCCGGCGCTTAGGTATTCATCGATTCGAAGAACTCGGAGTTGCTCTTGGTCTGCCGCAGCTTGTCCAAGAGGAAGTCGATCGCATCCATCGTGCCCATCGGGTTGAGAATCCGGCGCAGCACGTACATCTTCTTGAGCACGTCGGGCGGTACCAATAGTTCTTCCTTGCGGGTGCCGGAGCGGGTGATGTCCATGGACGGGAAGGTGCGTTTGTCGGCGACCTTGCGGTCGAGAATGAGTTCCGAAGTGCCGGTGCCCATGAACTCCTCGAAGATCACCTCGTCCATGCGGCTGCCGGTATCGATCAGCGCGGTCGCGATGATGGTGAGCGAGCCGCCTTCCTCGATATTGCGCGCGGCGCCGAAAAAGCGCTTCGGCCGCTGCAGCGCGTTGGCATCGACGCCGCCGGTGAGCACCTTGCCCGAGGACGGCACCACCGTGTTGTAGGCGCGGCCGAGCCGGGTGATCGAATCCAGGAGAATCACCACGTCGCGGCCGTGCTCGACCAGGCGCTTGGCCTTCTCGATCACCATCTCGGCGACCTGGACATGGCGCGACGCTGGCTCGTCGAAGGTCGAGGAGACGACCTCGCCCTTGACCGAGCGTTGCATGTCGGTGACCTCCTCCGGCCGCTCGTCGATGAGCAGGACGATCAAATAGCACTCGGGGTGATTGGCGGTGACCGAATGGGCGATATTCTGCAACAGCACCGTCTTGCCGGTGCGGGGCGGGGATACGATGAGGGCGCGCTG
>JAUSIF010000310.1 GCA_030648135.1 Xanthobacteraceae bacterium | reverse complement strand
CGCTTCTTCACCCGCGCCATGAAGGCGACCGGTCACGCCCATCTCGACGAACCGTTCGGCGGGCTGTTCACGCAAGGCATGGTGGTGCACGAGACTTATCAGAAGACCGACGGCTCCTATGCGAATCCGGCCGAGGTCAGGATCGAGACGGTCGGTGAAAAGCGGCGTGCGATTCTGGCCGCGACCGGTGAAAAGATCGCGATCGGCCCCATCGAGAAGATGTCGAAATCGAAGCTCAATACCGTCGATCCCGACGACATCCTATCGACCTACGGTGCCGATACCGCACGCTGGTTCATGCTTTCGGATTCACCCCCCGATCGCGACGTGATTTGGACCGAGGAAGGCGTGCAAGGTGCCCATCGTTTCGTCCAACGCTTGTTCCGGCTCGCCAGCGACCTCGCAGAATTAGCGGCGCCGGCAAGCTCGCCCCGGCCCCAGACTTTTGGCCCTGCCACGCTCGCCGTCCGTAAGAGCGCACATGCGGCGCTCGCCCATGTCAGCGATGACATCGAACGGCTGCGTTTCAACCGCTGCGTCGCTCATATCTACGAGGCGGCGAATGCGCTCGGTTCCGCCGTCGCCGATGCCCGCACGGCTGGCCCGCTACCGACCGATCTCGCCTGGGCGTTCCGCGAAGCCGGTCAAATTCTCGTGCGGATCGTCGAGCCGATGATGCCGCACCTCGCGGAGGAATGCTGGGCGGCTCTCGGGCACGATACTCTGGTCTCGGCACAGGCCTGGCCGGCCATCGAGACCGCCCTCCTGATCGAGGATAAAATCACCCTGCCCGTCCAGGTTAATGGCAAGAAACGCGCCGATGTCACGGTATCCCGTGACGCTGCAACCGCCGACATTGAAACCGCAGTTCTTGCGCTGGATGCGGTAAAACGGGCGCTGGACGGCAAGCGCCCGAAAAAGGTCATTGTCGTGCCGCAGAGGATCGTGAATGTGGTGGCTTAATCGCGTAAACGCGCATTTTGCTCTTCGTCTGGTTGCGGCGTGTTCGCTCGCCGCAACGCTGGGCGGCTGCATCTTTCAGCCGATGTATGCCCAAACTCCGCTGTTCGGCACCGGACCATCGCTGCGCGATGCCTTGCGCGACGTCGAGGTCGCGGAGATCCGCGGCCGTGTCGGCAACGAAATTCGTAACGACCTCATCTTCGAATTGACCGGCGGCGGCGGCAATCCGGTCGGCGCCCCCTATCGGCTCTCGCTCGTGGCCGATCTCAGTTCTGCGACTCCAATCATCGACGCAGCCTCCGGCCGCCCCCAGGCATCGACCGTTTTTTTCGACGTCACCTATAAGCTGCAGGACATCTCCAAGGATAGGATCGTGCTCACCGAGAAGGCGATCGCGCGCGTCTCGATCGACGCCAGCCAGCAGCGTTTCGCTAACGTGCGCGCAATTCGCGACGCCGAGAACCGCGCCGCCAAGGTGGTGGCGGAACAGATTCGCTCGCGCATTGCCGCGTTCTTCCTGACCCGGACCTGACCGGCTCGCTGCCCGTGGTCGCGCTCCGCGCCGCCGAGATCGAGTCCTTCCTCAACCGTCCCGATTCGCGCCGACCGGTCATACTGATCTATGGCCCCGATCTCGGCCTGGTGCGCGAACGCGTCGAGGCCTTGCTGCGCACGGCCGCCTCCGACGTCGCCGATCCATTCGCGGTCGTTGCGATCGATGGCGATGTTCTCGCCGGCGATCCCGGGCGGCTTGCCGATGAAGCGCGCACCGTCGGTCTGTTCGGAGGCCGCCGGCTCGTGCATGTGCGCTCAGGCTCGCGCAGTTTTAATGCAGCGCTCGAAAGCCTGCTCGCCGATCCGCCCCCGCAGACGATGGTCGTCATCGAAGCGGGGGATTTAAGGCGAGGAGCGCCGTTGCGCACGTTGCTCGAGGCATCTCCGGCGGCGGCCGTCATCGCCTGCTACGCCGACGGCGAGCGCGATCTCGTCCGTCTGGTGGAGCGAACGCTTGCCGATGCCGGTCTTGCGATCGATACCGACGCCCGCGAAGCGCTGGTCAGCCTCCTGGGCGCCGATCGGCTGGCGACGCGGGCCGAGCTCGATAAGCTCGTGCTTTATGCCGAGGGAACAAAACGCGTCGCTCTCGACGACGTGCGGGCGGTGACCGCGGATGCCTCCGCGCTCGTTCTCGACGACGTGGTCGATGCCGCCGCCGCCGGCGAGCCGGAGGCGGCCCTTGCCGCTCTCGCCAAGGCACGCGGCGCCGGCATTGCCGCCACCACCATCCTTGGCGCCGCGATCCGGCACATCGCGAATCTTCACCGGCTGAGCCTTCGAATCGAGCGGGGTCAAAGCGTCGCGACCGTAGTCGAGCGCGCCGAGCCCAAAATCCATTTCCGGCGCAAGCCGCGTTTCGAACGCGCGCTGCAAGCATTCGGCCCGGCGGCGCTGGAAAAGGCGCTGGTCGCGCTGGGCTCGGCCGCCCTCGCCGCGCGGCGCACGTCCGCCCTTGCCGATCCGATCGCCGAGCGTGAAATCCTCGCCCTCGCCCGTAGCGCACGACAGCGCAGCGAACCACGGCGAAGCAAGGGCGCCTAAAGCGCGCTAGTGCCGGCTGCCCAGGCGGCGGCAGAGGCCGTCGAGCTGCTCCAGCGTCTTGTAGCGGATGCGAACCTCGCCGCCGGCGCCGCGATGATTAATCTCCACAATGAGACCGAGCGCATCCGATAGCCGTTTTTCGAGCGCGCGCACGTCGGCGCTCTTCGCCCCGCGCGGACGGCGGCGGGCCGGGCGGCCACGAGCTTCCGCCTGCGCCTCCGCCAGCGCCTCGACGTCACGCACGTTGAGGCCTTTCTCGATGATCGCCTTGGCGAGCTGCTCCGGATTGTCATGGGCGAGCAGCGCCCGGGCATGGCCGGCCGTGAGTTTGCCCTCGGCGAGATATCGTTTCACGCTCTCCGGCAGTTTCAATAGGCGCAGGGTATTGGCGATGTGGCTCCGGCTCTTGCCGACGATGCGCGCAAGCTCGGCCTGGGGATAGTCGAACTGCTGAATCAGCGAGTCATAGCCGGTCGCTTCTTCGAGCGGATTGAGGTCGCTGCGCTGGACGTTTTCGATGATGGCGATCTCGAGCGCTTCGCGATCGCCGATCTCCAGAAGCAGTACCGGCACCTCATGCAGACCCGCACGTTGCGCCGCGCGCCAGCGCCGTTCGCCCGCGATGATCTCGAAGGCGTCCGTCGCCCCGCTGACCGTGCGCACCAGGATCGGCTGTAGGATTCCCTTGGCACGGATCGAGGCGGCGAGCTCCTCAAGCTCGGCCTCTCCATAGTAGCGGCGCGGATTGCGCGGATTGGGCCTGAGAAACTCGACCGGTACCCGGCGCTGGCCGCGCGCGCGCTCGATTGCCGCCGCTTCGTCCCCGACGTCGCCGATCAGCGCCGCCAGCCCTCGTCCCAGTCGCGAGCGGGGCGTCTCCTCCGCCATGGTCAAGCTTCACCTCCGTTGGACGGATTCGTTCATTCCTGTCGCGCGTCCGAATGGGTCACGCGCCGCACAATCTTTCTTCAAGCTGCCGCGAGCAAGCGCTCGCGTTGCACGATCTCGGAGGCAAGCTTGAGATAGGCTTGGCTACCGACGCATTTGAAATCGTAGAGCAACACCGGCTTGCCGTAGGAGGGCGCCTCCGAGACCCGGACATTGCGCGGGATGATGGTGTCGTAGACCTTGTCGCCGAGAAACTGGCGCACATCGGCAACGACCTGGTCGGAGAGATTGTTGCGGATGTCGTACATGGTGAGCACGATGCCGTGGATGGTGAGGCTGGGGTTGAGATTGGTCTTCACTTGCTCGACCGTCTTCAACAATTGCGAAAGTCCTTCGAGCGCGAAGAACTCGCACTGCAGCGGCACCAGGATCGCGTCCGCCGCCGCCATGGCATTGATGGTGAGCAGATTGAGCGCGGGCGGACAGTCGACCAGTACATAGCTGAAGCCGTCGCCGACAATCTTGCCTTCCGCATCGCGGGCCGGACGCGTGAGCGCAGCGAGGGTGTTGCGTAATCGATAGGCGCGATCGCGCTCGTTCGCGATCTCAAGCTCGAAGCCCGAGAGATCGAGCGTCGAGGGTGCGATATGGAGCCGCGGGACGGCGGTCTCGATCACCGTTTCGGCGAAGCTCGCCGCGCCCATCAGGATGTCGTAGGTCGATCGCTTGCGGCTCTTGTGGTCGATGCCGAGACCCGTCGAGGCATTGCCCTGGGGGTCGAGATCGACAATCAGCACGCGCTCCTCGATGGCGGCGAGCGCAGTGCCGAGATTGATCGCGGTGGTGGTCTTGCCGACACCGCCTTTCTGGTTGGCGATGGCGAGGACGCGGGGGCGTTTATCGGTCATGGCTCGGCTGGCCCGGTCGGGGTTTGCTGGTGAGGGGCGAAATCCGTTCGATTTGGATGATCTTACCACGCGGATCGGTGCGACTCGGCAGGATTCTTGCCTGAATGTTCCAAGATTTAGCGGCTTGGGTCAATTCGTTATCAACATCTTGTCCCTTCAGAAAAAGGCCTTGGGCGCCCGCGGCCAGCATTGGCTCGGCGAGATCGAGCAGGCGGGGCAGGGGGGCAAGCGCCCTGGCGGTGACGATCTCGATCTCTCCCGCGATCCGTTTCGCTACCGACTCGATCCGTTCCGCATGGACCTTTACCGGTGCCCGCGTCAACCTGGCTGCTTCCCGTAGAAAGGCCGCCTTGCGGCTGTCGCTCTCGATCAGATGGACAAGCGCGCCCGGCCGGTCGGCAAGTACAATGGCAATGACCAACCCCGGAAAACCGCCGCCCGACCCAAAATCCACCCAAAGCTTCGCCGCCGGCGCGAGATCGAGGAGTTGCAGGCTGTCGGCGATGTGCCGGGTCCATAGCTTCGGCAGGGTCGAAGTGGCGACCAGTTGAACCGCCCGTTGCCACCGCAATAACAAAGCCGCGAACTGGTCGAGACGCACAGCTGTTTCATGTGAAACCGGCGTGAGCCGCAAGGCCGCGGTGCGGTCGTCGTCTAGCTTGCGGGCCGCGATCATCCAGCCCGGCGGCGCGCATGCAGTGCCACCAGCGCGAGCGCGGCCGGCGTCATGCCGTCGATGCGATTGGCCTGGCCCACCGTGCGCGGACAAACCGCACCGAGCTTCTGGCGCAGCTCCATCGACAGGCCGGGGATCGATCCGTAATCGAGGCTGTCAGGCAGGTGTAATGATTCATCGCGCCGGAAGCGCTCCACGTCCGCGGCCTGACGATCGAGATAGACGGCGTATTTCGCGTCGGTTTCGAGCTGCTCGGCAATCTTGGCATCGAGCGCGCCAAGCTCCGGCCAAATACGCGCGACATCGGCCACGCCCAGGGTCGGATAGGACAACAAATCATAGGCGGTACGTCGTTGTCCGTCGCGGTTCAGAACGAGTCCGAATCGATCGGCCTCACTGGGGGTGATGGAAACCGAATGCGCCCAGAGACGAGCGGCCTCGAGCGCCTCCAATTTCCGCCGGAAGCTCGCCGCGCGCGTCGCGCCGATGCAGCCGAGCGCAAGCCCGCGTGGCGTGAGCCGCTGGTCCGCATTGTCGGCGCGCAGGGTGAGCCGATACTCGGCGCGCGAGGTGAACATGCGATAGGGCTCGCTCACTCCGCGTGTCACCAGATCATCGACCATCACGCCGAGATAGGCTTCGGCGCGATCGAACACGATGCCGGCACCGCCGCCCGCGCGGCGCGCCGCATTGAGGCCGGCGACCAGCCCCTGCGCTGCCGCTTCCTCATAGCCGGTGGTGCCGTTGATCTGACCGGCGAGAAAGAGGCCGGAGAGACGCTTCGTCTCCAGCGTCGGCTTGAGCTCGCGCGGATCCACATGATCGTATTCGATGGCGTAGCCCGGGCGAATCATCCGCACGCGCTTAAGACCCGGAATGGTCGCGAGCAGTGCGAGCTGAACCTCCTCCGGCAGCGAGGTCGAGATCCCGTTTGGATAAATGGTGGGATCGTCGAGGCCTTCGGGCTCGAGAAAAATCTGGTGCCCGTCGCGCTCGCCGAAACGCACGATCTTGTCCTCGATCGAGGGGCAGTAGCGCGGCCCGCGGCTCTCGATGCGCCCTGAATACATCGCCGAGCGATTCAAATTCGCGCGGATGACTTTATGGGTTGCTTCGGTGGTGCGCGTGATTCCGCAAGAAACCTGTTTGTTA
>JAUSIF010000307.1 GCA_030648135.1 Xanthobacteraceae bacterium | reverse complement strand
AAGACGTCTCGCTCTTGCGCCCCGGTGAGGCACGCGAGGCGCTCCGGCTGCTCGCCCCCTCTCCCCACACGCCCGACCGCTCCGATCTTTTGCTTCCGCTCTCGCGGCTGCTGCGCTTGGTTCCCGATGCCTCGGTGATCTGGCTTGCGGACGGCGTCGACCTCGGCGACGGTGCCCGCTTCATCGAAGGACTCGCCAATCTCGCGCGCGACCGGATCGTGGTCGTGACCGGCGGCATCGAAGGTGCGCGCGCGCTCGCCGCCGCCGACAACGCGGCCGGCGGACTCGCGGTGAAGGTCTTGCGCGCGGACGATTCCGCGCCGGCGCAGGGACTCGTGCGGGCGCGCGACTTGCGCGGGCTGGTGCTCGGCGACACCCCGTTCACGTTCGATGGCGGGGCGCGCGAGACCGAGGCCCGTTTCGATCTCCCGGTCGAGATCCGCAACGACATCGCCCGTATCGAGATCGTGGGCGAGCGCTCCGCCGGGGCCGTGCAGCTGCTCGACAAGCGTTGGCGGCGGCGCACCGTCGGAGTGGTGTCGGGCGCCACCGCCGATACCAGCCAGCCGCTGCTGGCCGCGACCTATTACCTCGCGCGCGCGCTCGGACCCTTCGCCGATGTCCGGCTCGCCGAAGGCGCCGCCCCCAGCGAAGCGGTCAACCGCTTCATGGAACAACGCTTGCCCATACTCGTGCTGTCCGACGTAGGCACCATCGCGACCGCGGCGCGAGAACGTCTGCTGCACTGGATCGAGGAAGGCGGAGTGCTGATTCGTTTCGCGGGTCCGCGCCTCGCCGCCGCCGAGGATGATCTGGTCCCGGTCAAGCTGCGCCGCGGCGGCCGCGTGTTGGGCGGCTCGCTGTCCTGGGACCAGCCGCAAAAGCTCGGAAGCTTCTCGCGCGAGGGACCGTTCCACGATCTCGCCGTCCCGGACGACGTGACCGTGACGCGTCAGGTGCTCGCCGAACCCGATGGACTGTTGGCCGATCACACCTGGGCCTCGCTCGCCGACGGCACGCCGTTGGTCACCGCCGCCAAGCGCGGCCGCGGCCTCGTGGTTCTCTTTCATGTCACCGCCGATACCGCCTGGTCGAATCTGCCGATCTCGGGCGCCTTCGTCGACATGTTGCGCAAGATCGTCGCGCTGGCGGGCTCGGGCAGCACGGCGACGGAGACGACACCCGCGCCCGCGCGCGGTCCGGCTCCGACCGTGGCACCCTCCCGGCTACTCGATGGCTTCGGAACTTTCACTGCCCCGGGGCCGACCGCGCGGCCGATTCCCGCCGACTACGACGGCCGGGCTTCCGCCGATCACCCGCCGGGCTTCTATGGTCCGCCGGAAGGTTTGCTCGCGGTGAACACGCTCACGCCCGGCGATCGTCCGCGGCCGCTCGATCTCGGCGTACTCGCTGCCCGCGCCGAGCCTTATCGCCAGGGCGAACCGGTCGACCTGCGGGCGGGATTTTTGATCGGCGTCTTCGCCCTGCTGCTGCTCGACGCCTTGATCGTGTTCGTGCTCGCGGGCGGCTTGGCGCGGCTGGGCTGGCGGCGGGCGACCATCGCGCTTGCGCTCGCCGGCCTGCTATGCGGCGCCAACGGCGATCGCGCTTCGGCGCAAGAAAGCTTCGAGCAGCGGGCAACCTTGCAGACGCGGCTCGCCTATGTGCTGTCCGGCGATTCCGAGGTCGATGCGGTGAGCCGCGCCGGACTCGAAGGGCTCTCGGTTTTTCTATCCCAGCGCACCGCGCTGGAGCCCGCCGACCCGATGGCCGTCGATGTATCCCGCGACGAGCTGGCTTTCTTCCCGATGCTGTACTGGCCGATCGTTCCCGCGACGCCCAATCCCGATGCGGCGACGCTCGCCCGCGTCGATGCCTATATGAAACAGGGCGGCACGATCCTGTTCGACACCCGCGACGCCTTCAACTCCGTGCCCGGACGCCCGAACGAGCTGTCGCCGGCGCTGGCAAGGCTCCGCCAAATTCTCTCCTCGCTCGACATTCCGGAGCTGGAGCCGGTCCCGCGCGACCACGTGCTCACCAAGGCGTTCTACCTGCTGCGCGACTTTCCCGGCCGTTATACCGACGGGACCCTGTGGGTCGAGGCGCTGCCGGCGGCGGAGAGCGAGTTGGAGACGCGTCCGGCCCGTGCCGGCGACGGGGTCTCGCCCATTCTCATCACCTCGAACGATCTTGCCGGCGCCTGGGCGGTCGGCGGCGACGGCCAGCCGCTGTTGCCGCTCACGCCGGGCGAGCCGCGCCAGCGCGAATTCGCCTTCCGGGTCGGCGTCAATATCGTGATGTACGTGCTGACCGGAAACTATAAGGCCGACCAGGTCCACGTGCCGGCGCTGCTCGAGCGCCTTGGCCAATAACGGAGAGCACGCGTGAACTTCGGCATTGCCTTCGAGCCGCTGGTCTCGCTGCCGCTGCTGTTTGCCGTCGGCGTTGCCGCGATCGCGGTTGCCTGCCTTCCGCTCATCTCGCGCACGCGCGGCGCGTTCGTGCGCGCGACGGCGCTGGCGCTGGCGGTGGCCGCGCTCGCCAATCCTTCGCTCACCCGCGAAGACCGCGAGCCGCTG
>JAUSIF010000305.1 GCA_030648135.1 Xanthobacteraceae bacterium | reverse complement strand
ATGATTTGCACGCTTTCGCGGTCGGCGAGGCGCACGCCGAAGCCTTCGCGCATGTCGACATAGGCCTGCGCGATCTCGAGACAGCGCTTGGAAAGCCCGAGCCAACGCATGCAATGGGTGAGGCGCGCGGGGCCTAGGCGGATCTGGCAAACCTTCAGGCCGTCGCCCAGCTGCATCAGCACGTTTTCGTCGGCGACTTCGAGGCCGTCGAATAGAAGCTCGCAATGGCCGCCGTGCTCTTGCGGCCCCATGATCGGAATGCGGCGCTTGATCTTGAAGCCGGGCTGGTCGCGGTGGAACAGGAAGGCGGAAAGGCCGCGGCGCGGATCGTCGGAGGTGCGCGCGATAAGGATGAAATGCTCGGCCGCGTCGGCGCCGGTGGCGAACCATTTGTGCCCGTTAATGACCCATTTGTTGCCGCGGCGCGTCGCGCGCGTGCGGATCATGGTGGGGTCGGAGCCGCCGCCCGGATGCGGCTCGGTCATGGCGAAGGAGGAGCGCACCTTGCCTTCGACGATCGGAAGCAGCCATTTCTTCTTCTGTTCGGGCGTCGCGACCTTGGACAAGAGATTCATGTTGCCGTCGTCGGGCGCCGCGCAATTGAACGACACCGGTCCGAAGATCGAGCGGTTCGCCTCCTCATAGAGCACGGCCCAGCCGACCACCGGCAGCCCCATGCCGCCGTGTTCTTTCGGGGCCTGCGGCGCCCACAGGCCGGCCTGCTTCGCCTTGGCGCGCACTTTTTCCAAGAGATCGAGGCGGATGTTCTCGTATTCGTCGTAATTCGCGTGGTCGGCTTCGAGCGGCATCACCTCTTTGGCGATGAATTCGCGCGCCTTGAGGCGCAATTTCTCGATCTCGGGCGGAAGCGTGAAATCCATGGCCAATCCCTTCAATCGGCTAGCCGTCACCGGGGGTGACGAGACAAGCGATCAAGTTTATTAGCTGTCAACAGCATAACGAATCCGAGGCGAAACATGGCCAATTTCACTCCTCTGTCCGGCGCCATCGGCGGCGCTTTGATCGGCCTCGCCTCGGCGCTGTTGATGCTGCTCACCGGGCGCATCGCCGGCGTCAGCGGCATTTTCGGCGAGTCGCTCGCAATCGGCGGCGGGGATAAAAGCTGGCGGTTTTCCTTCATTCTTGGCCTTGTCATCGCGCCGCTGCTGAGCGGCATCGCGGGCTATCCCCTGCCGGTGCCACGCATGCCCGATAGCTGGATCGTGATCGTGGCCGCCGGACTGCTCGTCGGCTTCGGCAGCCGGTTGGGCGGCGGCTGCACTTCGGGGCATGGGGTTTGCGGCATCGCCCGCCTCTCCCCACGCTCACTGATGGCAACTGTCCTGTTCATGGCCACAGCCATGACGGTCGTCGCCGTCATGCGCCACGTGATCGGAGCCTGAGCCATGGCCTTGGTTCTTGCCAGCCTGATCTGCGGCCTGGTCTTTGGTTGGGGCCTCATGATCTCTGGCATGACACAGCCGACCAAGGTCCTCGGCTTTCTCGATCTATTCGGCGAGTGGGACCCCACCCTTGCCGTCGTGATGGCGGCCGCGCTGATCGTTTCCAGCGCGGGCTTCGCGCTGGCGCGGTGGCGCGCGCAGCCGATCTTCGCGCCGCATAGCCTATGGCCGACCAAGACCTCCATCGATCGGCCGCTCATGATCGGCGCGGTGCTATTCGGCGCCGGCTGGGGCCTGGTTGGACTCTGTCCGGGGCCGGCGCTGGAGAATCTCGCGACGCTCTCTCCGCGCGTGATTGTCTTCGTCCTCGCCATGGGCCTCGGAATGATGCTGCAGGACTTCTGGCGCAAGCGCCTGCCCTCGCCGGCGCAACTCGAAGACGCTGCGCTCGCGACCTCGACGGATGGTTAGATTTCAACCGCCCATGGCGAGCAGATGCCCGCCGTCGACCAGTACCGTCGCGCCGGTGATCCAGCGTCCGGCATCCGATGCGAGCAGCAAAAAGGCCCCGTCGAGATCGCCGATCTCGCCGAAGCGGCCGAGCGGGATCTGTTCGCGCATCGCCGCGCCCTTGTCGCTCATCAGAAAATCGCGGTTGAGATCGGTCACCGTATAGCCGGGAGCGATGGCATTGACGCGGATGCCCTTGCGCGCGAGCTCCAGCGCCAGCGCACGGGTCGCCTGGATCACGCCCGCCTTACTGACGCTGTAGGCCGCGACACCGCGCTCGACCGCGAAGCCCGAGATTGAGGCGATAGTGACGATCGCGCCGGGCTTTCCGGCGGCGACCATCCGATTCGCCGCCTCCTGGGCGGTGAAGAAAACCGCATCGAGATTGGTCGCCATCACCTCGCGCCACATCTCGGGGCTCGTCTCGAGCGCGCGCGCGACGCGCACGATGCCGGCATTGGCGACCAGGACATCGACCGTGCCGAAGGCCTTCTCCGCCGCATCGAAGGCGCGGCGCATATTCGCTTGGTCGGTCACGTCGGCGACCGCGACCGCGGCGCGGCCGCCGGCTTTTTCGATCTTCACGCGCACCGCATCGAGTTGTTTGACCCGGCGCGCCACCAGAACGACCGCCGCCCCGTTCGCCGCCGCGACTTCGGCAAAACGGAGCCCGAGCCCGCTCGATGCGCCGGTGACGAGCGCGACGCGGCCGTCGAGGCTGAAGAGTTTGCCCGCTT
>JAUSIF010000282.1 GCA_030648135.1 Xanthobacteraceae bacterium | reverse complement strand
GCAGCCACGAAGGGCACGAGCAGAACGAGCGCGCCGACGAACTCGCGCGCGAGGGCATGCAGCCGTTTCTGCGCTGACGATTTCGGTCAGCCGGCCTTGCGCGCGCGCTTGCGCGCATACATCGCGGTATCGGCGCGGGCGAGCGCGGTGTCGACGGTGTCTTCGGGGCCGAGCATCGCGACCCCGGCCGAGAGCCCGAGGCGCATCCGTTTTCCCTTGTGCTCGAACGACTCGCCGCCAATGAGCGCTTCGAGCGCGCGCGCCTTCACTTGCGCCTGCGCCTTGCTCACGTTCCACAACAGCACCACCAGCTCGTCGCCGCCGACGCGGGCGACCACATCGGAGGCGCGCACGTGACCGGCGACCAGGCGCCCGACCCGGCCGAGCACCCAGTCTCCGGTGGCGTGGCCGTAGCGGTCGTTGACCGGCTTGAATTGGTCGAGATCGAGATAGACGAGTGCCGCGGTGGCGCCGTAGCGGCGCACGAAGGCAAGCGCCCGCTCGAGCGCGCGGGTGAAGCCGCGGCGATTCAGGAGCCCGGTGAGCGGATCCTCGTCGACGCGGGTCTCCAGCTCGGCGACGCGGGCGCGGGCGCGGGCGAGATCCCCCTTGAGCAGATCGACCTCGGCGGCGAGCCGCATAACGGTGGAGCGTGCCTTCGGCGGCAGCGATTTCGTAGCATTGGGCGCCGATCCGCGCGCACGTTCGTGAACGCGGCGCGGAGCCTTCGCCCGCGCCGTCCTCTTGCGCGAAGCGCCGGAAGCCTTTCCAGTCATGCATCGCCCCCGCGGCTATCGCCGCTTGCCACCCACCCCTCACTCCTATAATCCCCCGCTTTCTTGCGCCAGGGGATTGACGAAACATGCCCACGAGAAAGCACCCGGTCGCCATCATCATGGGCTCGAAGTCCGACTGGGAAACCATGCGGCACGCGGCGGCGGTCCTCAAGAAGTTGCGGATTGGCTTCGATGCCCGCGTGATATCCGCCCACCGCTCCCCCGACCGCCTTTACAAATTCGCCAAGGGTGCCCGCAGCGAAGGCTTCAAGGTCGTGATCGCCGGTGCGGGTGGAGCCGCGCATCTGCCCGGCGTCACGGCGGCGCTGACGCCGCTCCCGGTATTCGGCGTCCCGATGCGAACCAAGGCGCTCAAGGGCGTCGACAGTTTTCTTTCGATCGTGCAGATGCCGGCGGGCATACCGGTCGGCACGCTCGCCATCGGTGTGGCGGGCGCCACCAACGCGGCGCTTCTGGCGGCGGCGGTACTCGCGTTAAGTGATCCGGCGCTCGCGAAGCGGCTCGACGCCTTTCGCGCGCGCCAGAGCGCAGCCGTCACGAAGCGCCTCCCACGCTGACCGCAATGGCCGGAAGCCTCCCCGCCCTCTAGTCGGGCGCGCGGTTGCATCTCTACGGCAAGCGCGAGCCGCGTTCGGGCCGGAACATGGGCCACGTAACGCGCATTTGATCGGACGCCTGACCGTCAAGCGCTGACGCGATTTCAGACAGTTGATCTCGGTCGATTGCCGGGAGGCGGATTCCAATATAATTTTTCATTGCGCACTCGGACATACATGGAATGGAGAGGCGGCCATGGGAACAAACATTCAACCGAACAAAGCGGGTATGGCGCTCGGTCTACTCATCGGCGGATGGCACTTGAGCTGGGCGCTGCTGGTGGCAACCGGATGGGCGCAGCCGTTCATCGATTTCATTTTCTGGCTGCACTTCATCAAGCCGATCTACGTCATCGGACCCTTCAACGCCGGCGTAGCCGCATTGCTCGTCGGCATTACTGCGGTGATCGGTTACGTGCTCGGTTATGCCTTCGCCATGCTATGGAACTGGGTTCACAAATAGGCGCCGGTTACGGGCGGGCGGCGCGAGAACCCTCCTGCGCCGCCTCCAACAACGGCTGCATCACCGCATAGAGGTCGTTCTTCGCCTCGAAGCCGACGCCCCCGGTTTCGGGGCGGTGGTGGACTTTTCAAGCCGTATCTGTTACGCACCGCGCGCTTGGCGGTGGCCAGTTTCCCTATAGAAATTGGCCGTTTCCGCGGGCCTTCGATCCCGACAGCCAGAGAGGAAATCACGTGCAGGTTCTCGTTCGCGACAACAATGTCGACCAGGCGCTGAAGGCGCTGAAGAAGAAGATGCAGCGCGAAGGCATCTTCCGCGAAATGAAGCTGCGCGGCCATTATGAGAAGCCGTCGGAACGGCGCGCCCGCGAGAAGGCGGAGGCGATCCGCCGCGCCCGCAAGCTCGCGCGCAAGCGCGCCCAGCGCGAAGGGCTCATTCCCATGAAGCCGAAGGTGGTGCCCACGCGAGGCGGCGGTCCGGGCGGGGGCATGGGCATGGGCATGGGCGGCGGGGGCCGGGGCCGGCGCTGATCTCTCAACCTCTCGCCGTTTCGCGCGGGCAGACTGATCCTCTGCCCGCGTTTGCATTTTGGCAGGTGGGTGATATCCGGGCCTGCCGCGCGGCCCAACCTTCGCCGCAACCTGAGGGCATGACAACGACATGATTCCGTCCGGGCGCTCCGGTCGGTTGCGGCCGTCCTTCGCGCGCTTTGCCCTCGCGCTCGCCTGCTTGACCGCGCTCGGCGGCTGCTCGTCCGTGGGCCTCAATCCGATCGAGGACGAAGAACTGCAGGCCGTCGCCTCGCCGACCAACATCGCTTCGCTCTCCGACGTGGTCCGGCGCAATCCGAACGATCCGCAGGCCTACAACATGCGCGGCTCGGTCTATGGCCGCGCCGGGCGCTATGCGGAGGCGCTCGAGGACTTCAACAAGGCGATCCAGCTCGATCCGAAAGACGCCCAGGCCTATGCCAACCGCGCTCTCGTTCAGCGCGAGATGAAGCGCCCCGACCTCGCGCTCGCCGATTTCAATCGCGCGATCCAGTTCGATCCCGCCTATTCCGCCGCCTATGTCGGACGCGGCATCATCTATCGCCAACAAGGCCAGCCGCAGCAGGCGCTCGCCGACTTCAACAAGGCGGTGAGCCTCAAGCCCGACAATGCGCAGGCCTATCACAACCGCGGCCTGATCTATCAGATCCAAGGCCTGCACAAGTTCGCGATCGACGAATTCACCACCGCGATCGGGCTCGCCGTCAATGCGGCCGAGCCGTTCCAGGCGCGCGGGATGAGCTATCTCGCGCTCAACGACTTCAAGAGCGCGGCCGAGGATTTTGACGAGGCGATCGAGCGCGATCCGCGTTCGGCCGAACTCTGGACCAGCCGCGGACTTGCCTACGAACGCATGGGCGACAAGGAGAAGGCCGCCGGCTCCTTCGCGCGCGCGCTTAACATCAATCAGGGATACCAGCCCGCCCAGACCGGCTTCCAGCGCGTCGGCGGAAAATACGGCTCGTCCTATAGTTTGAACTGACGCCGCGAGCGCTCGTCGCCGGCTAGACCACGATCGATTGAGATTGAATCGGGATCGCGGTCTAGATTTTTGATTGAGCATGATCTTTTCCGAAAACCGGTTCCCACCCCCGGATCAAGTCCGGGGGCAGGCTTTTTCGGGATCATGCTCTAATCGATCTTTCCTTCGAGAAATTTTTTCGCCGCCGCGAGCGCGCCGTGCTGGTCGAGGTCCTCGTGGCCGCCGTCCGCAAACCGCACCAGGCGCTTGGGCGACCGCACCAGCTCATAAAGCCGTTCGCCGAAGGCGATCGGGACGATTCTGTCACGGGCGCCGTGCAGCACCAGCACCGGCGCCTTCACCTGGCCGATGCGCTGGTCGGAACGGAACTGGTCCTTCATCAGGTAGCGCACCGGCATGAACGGATAAACCGATGCAGCGATATCGACGGCGGAGGTGAAGGGCGCCTCTAGAATAATCCTTCCGACCGGGCGCTCAGCGGCGAGCGCCACCGCGACGCCCGAGCCAAGTGACTCGCCCCAGAGCACGATGCGCTCGGGCGGATAGCGCGCGGCGGCAAAGGCATAGGTCGCTTCGGCATCGGCGATGAGCCCGGCTTCGCTTGGGCGTCCGGTCGAGCCGCCATAGCCGCGATAGGAGAGCGCTAGGAGGCCGGTGCCGTCGGCGACGAGGGCACGGAAGCGCTCGGTCCGGTACCAGAGCGCGCCGCCATTGCCGTGGAAATAGAGCACGACCGGTTTGTCGCCGCGCGGCGGCAC
>JAUSIF010000280.1 GCA_030648135.1 Xanthobacteraceae bacterium | reverse complement strand
GAGCGGGCTGCGCATGCTCGCGATCGGCGCCGCGGCGGGCGGCATAACTTACCTGGCGGGAAAACTGCTGGGCGTCAGCCTGGCGTAAGTGATGAGCGATGAATGATGATCTAGATCAGGGTTCTTCGCCCTGGCAAGCCTAGACTGGCACGAACTGCTGTTTCGATGGAGGAAGTCGCCATGAAATACGAGGATCCCGCGTGTGCGTATTGCCCGCCGACGGTGCGCGCCTGCCGCCAAGGCGAAGCCGAAGAGCGCGGCCCCGGCTTTTGCCCAACCAAGGTCGACCCCGATACCCAGAAGGCGGCGCGCGCGCTGTATGACGATGCGGAAACCCGCAAGGTTTCGCATGAATCGGCACTGGTCGAGTCCGAAGGTTACTGCAAGTGGACGCGGGTCGAAGAGATCGTCCAGTTCGCCAAGCGCATGGGTTACCGCAAGATCGGCATCGCGAACTGCATCAGTTTTGTCGATCATGCGTACGTGCTGAGCGGCATCCTGGAGAGCCACGGCTTCGAGGTCGTGTCGGTCGCCTGCAAGACCGGCAACATCCCGAAAGAGGAACTGGGAATCGCCGACCACGAGAAAGTCCGTCCCGGCCAGTTCGAGGCGCTGTGCAATCCGGTGTGCCAGGCCGAGATGCTCGACGCCCACGGCTGCGAGTTCAACGTCGTGCTGGGGCTGTGCATCGGCCACGACAGCCTGTTCTTCAGGCATGCCAAGGCGCTGACGACCGTGCTGGTCGCCAAGGACCGCGTGCTGGGCCATAACCCGGTGGCGGCGCTGCAGCTTGCGGACAGCTATTACAGCCGCGTGTGGGGACCGAAGAAACCCGCCAAACCGCCGAAGCTACCGCCCGCGGGGCGGCGTTAGCACTGCTCCCACGGCAAGCCTTCGAACCGCCACCCGGTCGTGGCGCCGCGGTGGTGGTCCGCATCGAGCTCGCCTTCGAAGCCGTGCAGCACGTTGTAGATCTTGGTGAACCCGGCTTCCTCGAGCGCGTGACCGGCATCGAGCGAGCGGTTGCCGCTGCGGCAGATCAGTATCACAGGTCGGTCGATGCTGGTCGCTTTCTTCACATGCGAGACGAAATCGGGATTGATGTCCCAGTTGGGGCCGTCGTTCCACGACACCAGGATCGCGCCTTTCGGGTGGCCGACGAACAGGTACTCCATCTCGCTGCGGCAATCGACGAATACAGCACTGGGGTTCTGGTTCAGAAATTCGAACGCTTCCTTGGGAGTCAGGTGTTGCATAAGCGCTGCCAGCCTCAAACGGGAGGAGCATTATAGGCGCAGACCGCGCCCGGCCGCCAGTTGGCGCGCAGCCGCGTGATAAAATCCTACCCTTTCACGCCACCGCGCGGCATCTGCCGGCCATGAGCAATAATCGCAGCGCCCAGCTCGAATCCCTGCTCAAGCAGCGCATCGTCATCCTCGACGGCGCGATGGGCACCATGATCCAGGGCTATCGGCTCGATGAAGCGGGCTATCGCGGCGCGCGCTTCAAGGACTGCGCGCGCGACCTTAAAGGCAACAACGATCTGCTCTCGCTTACGCAGCCTCAGATCATCCGCGAGATCCACGCGCAGTATCTTGCGGCTGGCGCGGACGTCATCGAGACCAACACCTTCAACTCGACCTCGATCGCGCAGGCCGACTACGCGCTGGAGCATTTGGTGCACGAGCTGAACGCAGAGGCGGCGAAACTCGCGCGCACTGCCGCTGATGAATTCGAGCAAAAAGACGGCCGGCCGCGCTTCGTCGCCGGCGCGCTCGGGCCGACCAACCGTACCGCGTCGATTTCGCCCGACGTCAACGATCCGGGCTTCCGCAACGTCACGTTCGACGAGCTCGTTGCGACGTACACCGAAGCGGTGCACGGCCTGATCGAGGGCGGCGTCGACCTGCTGCTGCTCGAAACCATCTTCGATACGTTGAACGCCAAGGCCGCGCTGTTCGCGATCGACGCCTGTTTCGAGGCGCATGGCGTCAATTTGCCGATCATCATCTCGGGCACCATCACCGATGCTTCGGGGCGCACGCTGTCCGGACAGACCACGGAGGCGTTCTGGAACTCGGTGCGACACGCGCGGCCGCTCGCGATCGGGCTCAACTGCGCGCTCGGCGCGCAACTGATGCGGCCGTATATCGAGGAGTTGTCGCGCATAGCCGACACTTACGTGTCCGCCTACCCCAATGCCGGACTGCCGAATCCGCTCGCCGAAACCGGTTATGACGAAACGCCGGCGTATACCGCGGGCCTGATCAGGGATTTCGCGCAAAGCGGCTTCATCAACATCGTCGGCGGCTGCTGCGGCACTACGCCCGCTCACATCAAGGCGATCGCGGATGCCGTGCGCGATATTCCGCCACGCGTTGTGCCCGGGATCGAGAAGCGCACGCGGCTCGCGGGGCTCGAGCCGCTCAACATTGGCGACGACTCGCTGTTCGTCAACGTCGGCGAGCGCGCCAACGTCACCGGCTCGAAAGCGTTCGCGCGCCTGATTCTTGCCGGCGATTACCCCGCCGCGTTGTCGGTCGCGCGCCAGCAGGTCGAAAACGGCGCGCAGATGATCGACGTCAACATGGACGAGGCGATGCTCGATTCGAAGGCCGCGATGACGACCTTCCTGAAACTGATCGCATCCGAGCCCGACATTTCGCGCGTGCCGGTGATGATCGACTCCTCGAAATGGGAGGTGATCGAAGCGGGCCTGAAGTGCGTGCAGGGCAAGTGCGTGGTGAACTCGATCAGCATGAAAGAAGGCCGCGACGAGTTCGTCAGGCACGCGAAGCTCGCGCGCCGTTACGGCGCGGCGGTGGTGGTGATGGCGTTCGACGAAAAAGGCCAGGCCGATACGCTCGAGCGGCGCATCGGCATCAGCAAGCAGGCGTACCACATCCTGGTGGACGAAGTCGGCTACGCGCCGGAAGACGTGATCCTCGATCCCAATATTTTCGCGATCGCGACCGGCATCGAAGAACACAGTAATTACGGCAAGGATTTCATCGAGGCGACGCGCGTCATCAGGCACACGCTGCCGTACGCGAAGGTGAGCGGCGGGCTGTCCAACATTTCGTTCTCGTTCCGCGGCAACGATGCGGTGCGCGAAGCGATCCACACCGCTTTCCTGTATCACGCGATTCATGCCGGCCTCACCATGGCGATCGTCAACGCCGGCCAGCTCGGCGTGTATGAGGAAATCCCGAAGGACCTGCTCGAGCACGCGGAAGACATCATCTTCAACCGCCGGCCGGACGCCGCCGAGCGTATGGTCAAGTTCGCCGAGACGGTAAAGGGTGGCGGCAAGGTGCAGG
>JAUSIF010000276.1 GCA_030648135.1 Xanthobacteraceae bacterium | reverse complement strand
CGACCTTGGCGCCGGCGGTCTCCAATTCGTCGGCCAGGACCGCCGCGGCGTCGGCAGGTAGCGGCGGGCTGTCCTCGGTCTTTTCCTCTTTCTTGGTCTCGGTCCAGACCTTCGCGATGCCGTTCTTTTGCAGCAGCGCGTCCTTGAACATCGAGTGCAGGACCATGAAGCCGGGATTGTCCTGCATGAACACGAAGTTGACGTATTCGGTCGCCTGCTTGGCCGCCTCCTCATCTTCCGGCCCCTGCGGCGCGAAACTCATGATCGCGTCGCCGGCGGTGAAGATTTTCAGCAGCGCCGGCATGATCCAATCGACGGTGTCGGCAACATCGGTCGAGACGACCGTGCTGCGCCCGTCGATCTCGTTCCCGAACGGCTCGCCGAGGTAGTACTCCATCGCCTTGCGGCGCATCTCGGCCAGCGCCCCGGTCTGGTGGGCCAACGCCTGACTGCGCTCGCGGTCGAGCAGCGAACTTAGTTCGGTGTCGGTCATCTTCGACATGGGCTACACGATCCCCGTCCGCTTCGGATACGCGATAGGCTTCATCTTGTCCTCATGCGGCCGCAGGCCCATCGCCAGGTAGCGGAAGGCGTCGGCGGCGTCCGAAGTCCAGTCGTGCAGAGGTATGTCGCTGAACGTCTTACGGTCTTCAATGTACTGACGCCGGTAGTTCCTCAAGGCTTTCAGCCCTGGCGCACAACGCCCCGCATCAAACCAGCAGCGCGGGATCAGCATCCGGGCGGCGTTGATGCCTTCCGCAACCGTGAGCCTTGGAAGAACTTCGATGTTGGCCCCGAGAAGATTCTTAAGGGTCGCGACGATGGTTGACCCAGCAATCAACTCGCCCTTCGCTCCGTCGTGGGGAAGGATGTGCTGGTGGTAGACGTAGGGCTTCTCCCGAACGACCTTGGCGTAGCGGTCCAGGGCCAACCCGCGGTTCTCGTAATAGTCGATGATGTGCGGCTCGTCGCCAATGAACTGAGCGAACCAGATCGCCGTGTCGTCGCCAAAGCCCAGATCCCAGCCGGTCGTGACGAGAGCCCTCGGGTCATACGGAACATCGCCTATCCGGCCGTCCCTCATCGCAAGGACCAGCATCTTGCCGTAATACGACCCTTCGCTGATTATCTGATAGCCACCATCCCAAATGTGCTCGGCCATTTCGGGATCGTTGGCGAGATCGGCTTCCATTTCCTTCCGTAGAATTTCGGGAAACCAGGGGTTGTCGCGCCAGCCGACACTCACGGCCGCCATCATGTCCGACCCCGGTGCGTTCGGTCCCCGGCAGAAGTTGTCAACCGCATCGTCCTCAAACCGGGGATTCCAGCTAAACCAAATCTCCGATTCCTCCTTGCGGATCGTCGGGCGCAACAGCCGCAGGGACTTCTCCGATAGGCTCTGCGCTTCCTCGACCCAGGCGATGTCGAAGTTCTCCAGCGACTTGATGTTCTCGGCGTTGTAGCTCTGCATCCCGACGAAGATGATCAGCGACCCGTTGCGGCCTCGTATCTCGGCGTCGAGCACGTCGAACAGCCCGCCAACCCCGAGCTTCGCGATCTTGTCGATGATGAGTTGCCGGACGGATTCCCGAAGGCTCTTTTGGACCTCGCGGATGCATACCGCGCGGGTTTCCCGCGTGCAGCACCGCACAACCACCTGCTCGGCAAAGAAATGGGATTTGGCCCCGCCCCGGCCACCGTAAGCGGCCTTGTACCGTTTCGGCGCCAGCAACGGCTTGAACGCCCGCGGGACTTCGGCCCTAATCCTTTGGGTCAACAATGACGACTTCCGCGATCAGGCGCAAAACACCGCCGTCAGCCCCCACCACCGCCTGCGCCGGCTTGCCGTCCAGGCGGTCGCCGATCTCCTTGGCGGCCTGAATGTCTCCGTCCGCCGCGGCCTTGACCACCGTCATGGCGATCCGGTCGAGCCACCGCTCGCCCTTCTTTCCGCCGTCGGCCGGGCGCAGACAGGCAAGCGCCAGCGCGTCGCGCCAACGCTTGTCGGACTTGGAACCTTTCGCCGGTGTCTTCCGGGCGGCCATTGAATAGCCTTTAAGCCGTTGAAATGCCCGCTACGCCAAGATCGGCAACGAAGGCGCGCGGGCATGAAAAAACCCGGCTCGCCGGCCGGGTTTGCTCGGGGCGCGGTTCGCCCCACGTCCGAACCATAGAGCCGAAACTCTTAATTGTCAATCAACCCGAATCCGGTTAAACCCCCGTGGCATGGCGCGACAGCGGCGGCGGGGGGCACGGAAGCGGATGCGCCTGAGCGGGCCAGGGGTGGCGGTCATGTTCCAACGCCCGATCGAGGGCGACGGCCCTACCCCGGAGCGGGTGGCGCAGGAAAGCGCGCGGCACATGGGATTCATCATGGATTTGGAATTGGACGATTCCGGGCGCCCCGTCACCCGCGCACGCGCCGCGGTTCCCAAGGCGCCGCTCGAAATCTACCGCGACGGCTGCGCCCTGGCGCCGGGCGACCCCGAGCTCAACGAGGCGCGCTGGCACGCCGGCGACCGGCTCCGCGCCGACTGGTGGGAAAGCCGGCCCGATCCGCGCGTCGTGGCACGCTACGAGCCGCCCCGCCCGCCCGATAGCGGGGATGCGCCGGAGACCGACGCCGACAAGGCCCGCTGGCGCTGGCGCGGGGCGCTGCGGCAGGCCGGGATACGGTGCTCGATGGTGCTGGTCCACGTCTGCCTCGAGGGCGGCACGGTCAAGAGCTTCGCCAAGCGCAAGCGACTGCCCTGGCCCGGCGGCGACCTGATGGATCTGCTGCGCGGCGGGCTGGACGCGGTGGGGGCGTATTACCGGAGCCGGCCGGCGACGGATCGTTAGTCGCCGACGCAGGCCAGCCATCGATCATCCCTCCATGGCTGCCTGTTCCTGTATGGAAAATCGTCGAAGAAGCCCCAGCCCCAGCTGCACTGCCAGCGCCAATACCAGCGCAGCCAAAGCCAGCCGGCATCGAAGGTCTTAATCGGGCGCCACGCAAAAGAACGCACCCAGCGCCAACTTCTGTGGCCTTCGTCTGTCCACTCGGAGCTCATGGCTTGCGGTCCTCTGCTTCCATCGCCATCCAGACCCGTTCGGCGATGATCTCCAAATTCTCTGATTTGTGCCGGTCGAGACTTTGACGGGTCAGCCACCATTCGGCATCCTTGAGGGCATGTGCCCCAGCGGACAGCATGGCAGGCGTCGGAGTCATGGCTTGCGGCCTGGGCGGCCCTTGAGGGTGCGCGCCTTGCACGCAGCTTCGTGTAGACCGGCACCGTGTCCGTCGTAATAAGCTCTCTGGTCCTGCTTTTGTAGCTCATAAGCAGCGGTGTCGCAAAGCAACGCTAGCTCCTCCAACGCCTCGTCCCGCGCCGTGGCAAGGGCGGCTTCGGCGGTTTCGGCGCGCTTGCGAAGATCGCGCATCCATGTTGCTTGCGCCGCATCGGCCGGGTAAAGGTCGTCGGCAAGGGCGCATCCTGGGAAGCCGTGTGGGCAAAGCGCAATGTCCGCCGCGCCGCAGTAGTGACACGGCATGATTTTGGCGGCGATACCTCGAAGGATATTGTTCT
>JAUSIF010000320.1 GCA_030648135.1 Xanthobacteraceae bacterium | reverse complement strand
CTGAATATTCCGGCGCCCAGCGCTGCACCAAAAGCTCGATGTCTGTTCTCGCCACCGGGCCAGACGGCGATTCAGCCGGCGCCGCCACCGGTTCGTTCAGGCATGCGGGCATCACGCTGCCAACCCGCCGGCCCACATGTTCGAGAAGTTGCTGCGCGCGTTCATTGCCCTGTTCGGCGGCCTTGCCGATCAACAGCGCGGCGACGCCCTCATCGGCCAGCACGCCGCGGCCGATGGAATAGACCACGCCCAGTTTCAGCAGGGCCTCGGAGTCATCGCGTGCCGCGGCCTTGCAATAAAGCTCGTTGGACTTGACGAAATCCCGCGCTACGTTCTCGCCACGCTCATATTTCGAGGCGAGTCTGACCAGCGCCCGCACGTCGCCGCGCTGCGCGGCTGCTTCAAGCACATCCACATCCGCGGTTTGCTGTGCGATGGCGCCATCGCAACCAAGCGCCAGACATAGGGCTATCCAGCGCATGGTCGGGATCGCGCGGGTTTTCGGTGTTTTCGATTTCATCTCCGGATCCGGTGCGAATAATACCTGTCTTCTCATTACGGCTTGATGTTGGCCGCCTTGACGACGCCGCTTCCCGGCGGCCACGCCACCACGACGCGGATGAGGCGCGACGGATAATCGCCTTGTGCCGTCGCCAATCCGCTCGTCGCCAACAGCACCGACGCCGCACCCAGGATGTTCAGAACATGTCTGTTATTAAGGGGCAGGTCATGGATGAGTTTACCAAGTTTGTTGGGTTAGCGCCTGCCAACGTCATGATGCCGCTTGACTACAGCACGGCGCGGGTGGAACCTGCTCAAAATAATGCGAAGCTGGATTAATGCAAGGAGCGAACCATGGGAGTGCTCGACGGTAAGACCGCGGCTGTCACCGGAGGCGGTGGAGCGCTGGGGCGCGCCTATGCCCTTGCCATCGCTCAGGCCGGCGCGGCCGTTGCCGTGTCGGATGTGAACCTCGATACCGCTCGCGTCACCGCGGACTTAATCATAAAAGCAGGCGGCAAAGCGCTGGCCATGAAGGCTGACGCGACCGATGCGGCCGCGTTCGAGGCATTGTTCGATCGCGCCGAGGCTGAGCTTGGCGCACTCGACGTGCTCGTGAACGTCGCCGGAATGTATCCTCGCACGCTGGTGGCGGAGATGCCGGAACAGGAATGGGACCAGGTGATGCAACTCAATCTCAAGAGTGTGTTCCTGGGCACCCGCGCGGCGCTTCGGCGTATGCTTCCCCGGCGGCGTGGCGTCATTTTAAGCGTTGCCTCGGGAGTCGGCGTGCGGGGCGCCGCTCGTGGGGCGCACTATGCGGCGTCGAAGGCCGGCATTATCGCCTTCACGCGCTCCGTGTCGCTGGAGTTGAAGGACTCGGGTGTGCGCATCAATTGCATCGGGCCGGGGGCAACGGATTCCGCCCTTTGGCGGCTCGGCAGGAGTGAGGAGGAGATCCGCAACCTTCTCGCGGCAGGCAACATCCTCCAGCCGGCAGAGTTCGCGAACGTCGTGGTCTGGCTGGTCAGTGATCAGTCCAAACCGCTCTCGGGAGAATTCATCGCACGCGATCCTCACCGGGGCTCGGTATTAGTGTAGCGCAGACCCGGGCTCGCTGAAGCTCTTGACCGCAACGGAGATCGCACCGATGACAAGAAGACACGCATTGTTGTTGCTGGCTCTCGCCGCAGCTTTGCCAACCGCACAGGCTCAATCCGGAAAATGGCCCGATAAACCGGTGCGCATGGTCGTGCCGTTCGCTCCGGGTGGGCTGGACGCGAGCAGTGAGCAGGGGCCTGCGGAACGCGGAGCAGGGACCCGCTTGCGGGATGCGACCGTGAAGCTGGCCGGAAGCGTATCGTCGTCAGTACCGGCCCCATGCGCATCTCCGGGGTCAGATCCCAAAGGGAGCCCTCTTCCGCCCTGCGATGCGCCCCGCTTGCGGGATGCGAACGTCCGCGAGTCGGCCGCGGCCGCCTGGATGATTGCGCAAGCTTCGGTACCTCGAGAAAATTATCCGATACGCCCGGTGCGCATGGTCGTGCCGTTCGCGCCTGGCGGCGGCACTGACATCGTCGCGCGCATGGTCGCGGTACGGCTGGCGGAGGAGTTCGGCCAGCAGTTCGTCGTCGACAACCGCGCCGGCGCCGGCGGCCTGATCGGCACGGAGATCGTCGCGCGCGCCGCCCCCGACGGCTATACCGCGGCCGTGGTGGCGGCCAGCTACTCCGCCAATCCGGCGCTCTACAAGCTCGCGTACGATCCGGTCAAGGGCATCGCGCCGATCAGCTTGATCGCCGCCGGCCCCCTGATCCTGGTCGTGCACCCGTCGGTCAAAGCAAACGATCTCAAAGAATTCCTGGCGCTGGCGCGCGCCAGGCCCGGTACACTCAACTTCGGATCGAGCGGCACCGGCAGCTCGATTCATCTGGCATTTGAATTGCTGCGCCAGTTGACCCAGACCGACATGCAGCACATCCCCTCCCAAGGCACCGGCCCCGCGATGGCTGATCTGCTCGGCGGCCAGATTCAGTTCATGCTTTC
>JAUSIF010000265.1 GCA_030648135.1 Xanthobacteraceae bacterium | reverse complement strand
TGACGATCGGCAGTCCCAGCCCCGCGCCCTGCTCGGCGCTCTTGATGGCGTTGCTGCCCTGTCCGAAGGAAGCCAGCACGACCGGAATTTCATCCTCCGGGATGCCGGGTCCGGTGTCGCGCACGCTCAAATATTGCCCTCCCGAGGCGGTCCAACCGATCTTGAGCCAGACCTCGCCCCCTTGTGGCGTGAACTTGATCGCGTTCGACAACAGGTTGAGGCAAATCTGCCGGACCGCCCGTTCGTCGGCCCACCGCTTCGGCAGGTCGGGCTCGCACAGCTCGTGGATATTGATGTCGCGGTTGGTGGCGCGCAGCTTGAGCAGATGATGACAGTCCTCGGCGACGTGGGCGAGGCTCACCGCCTCCTCGTTCAGCTCGTAGCGGCCGGCCTCGATGCGCGACAGATCCAAGACCTCGTTGATGAGGTTGAGGAGGTGCTGACCCGAGGTGTGAATGTCGCCGGCATATTCCTTGTAGACCGGCATCGAATGGGGGCCGAGAATTTCGCTTTTCATGACTTCGGAGAAGCCGAGCACGGCGTTGAGCGGCGTGCGCAGCTCGTGGCTCATCTGGGCGAGAAAGCGCGATTTGGCGAGGTTGGCGGCTTCGGCGCGGCGCGCGGCCTCGTCCGATTTCGCCTTGGCCTGTTCGAGTTCCGCAACCAGCCCATCGAGCTGCACGCGGGACTCCAGCGCCGATACGACGGAAACATGCAGCCGGTTCGCGACCATGACGAAATAGGCCTCGGCGCCGAGGGTGAGGCTGGCGAGCACGAGGTCCTGCGGGCTTCCGCGCAGGAGATAATGCAGTGTGACCATTCCGGCGACCGGCATGGTGGCGGCATAGGCCGCGCTCGGTATGCTCGCGGCCAGCATGGAGAACACGGCGACCACCAGCAACATGGCGAAAAGCGAAAAATCGCCCGCGCCATGCACGGCCAGATCGACGAGGATATTGATGTTGAGCACCCAAGAGATGCCGAACAGGAAATCGAACAGCGTGAATAGAATGCGATAGCGGCGATGCGTGGCCGGATTCGACGGCGCCGAGAGGAAGCGCCGGCAAGCCGCGATGTTCATGCAGTGAATGGTGAGCGCAAGCAACGTCCAGACGATTGCCGGGTAGCCGCCCGTCCACAGGCTCGAAGAGATGCCGACGAGCGCGATCAGCAGGAACAGCGCCAGCCCGGCACCGATACGATGTTCGGCATATACCCGCAGGAGTTCGTGGTCGAAGGCAGGCTTGACGCCGGCGGTCGAGGTCAACAGGTCGCGTGTCTCGCGCACGCTGCGGGTGAGACGTAGCCGCCGCTCATGCGCGGCCCGTGCGGCGTCTGCCGCGTATTCGTCGCCGCGGGCCTCGTGCCCCGTCATCGCTTTTCCGCCTGCTCGCTCGCCCTCGCGACGATCGCCAGAGAATGGTTAATGGTTGCCTGACCAGCATGGTTAACGAATTCTTGATGCAGCTGCCGGCCGCGCATTTGGCCTGTTGCGATGGGCTCAGTCTTGCCGTGCGGCCGTGCGCGTGTTCGACTGGATCGGAGAGGTGGCGCTCATGCAACTTTATGATGGCGGACGCGCGCCGAGCCCGCGGCGCGTGCGCGTTTTCCTGGCCGAGAAGGGCATCGATGTCCCGAAAGTGCCGGTCGATTTGGGAAAACTGGAGCAGACGAGCGACAGCTTCACCGTGCTCAATCCGATGCAGCGCGTGCCCGTGCTGGTGCTGGATGATGGCACCCCGATTGCCGAGACCATGGCGATCTGCCGTTATTTTGAAGCGCTGCAGCCGGAGCCCAACCTGCTCGGCCGCGACGCGCGCGAGATCGCGCTGACCGAAATGTGGAACCGGCGGGTCGAGCTCAATTTCTATAACCCGGTGTCCTCGGCCTTCCGCCATCTGCACCCCGCCATGAGCGGGCGTGAAGTGCCGCAAATTCCGGATTGGGGTGAGGCGAACAAGGCGAAGGCGCTCGCCTTCCTCGCCTTGCTCGATCGTGAACTGGGGCAACGGCGCTATGTCGCCACGGATCGCTTCACGGTCGCCGACATCACGGCCTTCATCACGGTCGACTTCATGAAACCGGCGAAGATCAATCTGCCGGAGGACATGGCCAACGTGCGCCGCTGGCATGCCGAAATTTCGGGGCGGCCGAGCGCGTCAGCCTGAATCATGACCGCGCGCTCGCAAAGACCTGAAAAGCCCCGTAATTTGCTTCGCCTGCGCGAGGAGGTCGTGCGCGCTCGCGATTGATGAAAATCGGCGCATCATCAGATAGAGTCCGAGTAGGAGAACAACATGGCGGTGACGGCGGATGAGGTCCGCGAACGGCTACAGGCGGTGAAGGGCCCCGACGGGGTCGACCTCGTCGCCTCGGGCAAGCTTTCCGACATCGTGGTGACCGGCGGCAAGGTGTTCTGCTCGCTCACCGTGGATGCCAATGCGGCGCGGGCCTGGGAGCCGGTGCGCAAGGCGGCCGAGGCGGCGGTGCGCGCGCTTCCGGGCGTCGCCTCGGTATTGATCGCCTTGACCGCCGAGCGTGCCGGAGCGCAGCGACCAGGGCAGTCGCCGGTGCAGCCGCCGCAAGCCGGCGCCGGCGCGCGCACGGTCCCCGGCATACCGGGGATCGAGGCGGTGATCGCGGTCGCCTCCGGCAAGGGCGGCGTCGGCAAGTCGACCACCGCCGTCAACCTCGCTTTGGGTCTGCGCGATCTCGGGCTCAAAATCGGCCTGCTCGATGCCGACATCTATGGCCCGTCGGTGCCGCGCCTCCTCGCCATCAAGGGCCTGCCCGAGACCATCGGCGGGCGGACGCTGCGCCCCATGGACAGCTATGGCCTCAAGGTCATGTCGATCGGATTCCTGGTCGAGGAAGAGACGCCGATGATCTGGCGCGGGCCGATGGTGATGTCGGCCATCACCCAGATGCTGCGCGAGGTCGAATGGGGCAAGCTCGACGTGCTGGTGGTCGACATGCCGCCCGGCACCGGCGATGCGCAGCTGACGCTCGCGCAACAGGTACCGCTCGCGGGCGCCGTCATCGTCTCGACGCCGCAGGATTTGGCGCTCATCGACGCGCGCCGCGGCATCGCCATGTTCCGCCGGGTCGACGTGCCGGTGCTGGGCGTGGTCGAGAACATGAGCTA
>JAUSIF010000261.1 GCA_030648135.1 Xanthobacteraceae bacterium | reverse complement strand
GTGGACAGGCGATGGGCGATTACCAGCGTGCTGCGTCCCTGGGCGACGCCGCGCAGCGCCTCCTGGATTTCATGCTCGGTGAAACTGTCGAGCGCCGAAGTCGCCTCGTCGAGGATGAGGATCGGCGGACCTTTCAGAATGGTGCGCGCGATGGCGACGCGCTGCTTCTCGCCACCCGAAAGCTTCAGCCCGCGCTCGCCCACTTGCGCGTCATAACCGCCGGGAACGGTTGCGATGAAAGCGTCGATTTGCGCGAGACCCGCCGCCTCGCGCACTTCGGCGTCGGTCGCATCCCACCGGCCATAGCGGATGTTGTAGCCGATGCTGTCGTTGAACAGCACCGTGTCCTGCGGCACCATGCCGATCGCCGCGCGCAGACTGCGTTGCGTCACGTCGAAAATATCCTGGCCGTCGATGAGAATGCGCCCGCCCTGCGGCTCGTAAAAGCGAAACATCAGCCGCGAGATGGTGGACTTGCCGGCGCCCGAAGGCCCGACAATGGCGACGGTCTTGCCCGCCGGCACCTCGAAGGAGACGCCTTTGAGGATCTCGCGGCCTTCCTCGTAGGTGAAACGCACGTCCTCGAAACGGATCGCACCCTTGCCGACGGCGAGAGGCTTCGCGTTTGGCCGGTCCTCGATTTCGGGATTGCGGGCGAGAATCGTGAACATGATCTCGATGTCGGTGATCGCCTGCTTGATCTCGCGATAGAGCATGCCCATGAAATTCAAGGGAATATAGAGCTGGATCAGCATGGCATTGACCATGACGAAATCGCCGATGGTGCGCTGGCCGGCGGCGATGTCGAGGGCGGCGAGCACCATGATCACCGTGAGACCGATCGTAAAGAGAACGGCCTGGCCGGCGTTCAGTACCGCCAGCGAGGTATAGGTCGAAACCGACGCCGCCTCGTAGCGCGCCATCGAGCGATCGTAGCGGGCGGTCTCGCGCCCCTCGGCGCCGAAATATTTCACCGTCTCGTAGTTGAGCAGCGAATCGACCGCCTTGGCATTGGCCTCGGTATCGGACTCGTTCATGCGCCGGCGAATGGAAATTCGCCATTCGGTGGCGTGATAAGTGAAGACCATGTAGACCGTGATGGTCGCCAGCACCGCCAGCGCATAGCGCCAGTCGAACACGAACAAGAGAATGCCGAACACCAGCGCCAACTCGATGAAGGTCGGCACCATCTGCAGGATGACGAGGCGGACGAGCTCCTCGATGCCGTTGCGGCCGCGCTCCAGCACGCGGGTGAGGCCGCCGGTCTTGCGCTCGAGATGGAACCGCAGCGACAGCGCGTGCATGTGCTCGAAGGTGGTGCGCGCGAGCCGGCGCACGGCATGCAGCGCCACCTTGGCGAACAGGCCATCGCGAAGTTGCGTGAGCAGCGCCATGGTGACGCGCAAGGCGCCATAGACGACGACGAGCGCGAGCGGCGCCGACAGGATCGCGATGAGCGCGTGCTGCGGCGGGGCCTTGCCTTCGGAGATCGCGACCAGTGCATCGGTCGCCCATTTGTAAGTGAACGGGAGCGCGACGGTGACGAACTTGGCACCGATCAAGAGCACGAAGGCCATCACGACGCGGAGCTTCAGGTCGGCGCGTTCGGCGGGCCACATATGGGGCCAGAGACCCTTGAGCGTCGAGATGAGTGTCCCGCCGCCGGCCGATACGGCGGTGCGCGCCCGCGGGTCCGCGCCGGGTGCACCGGCCACGTCGGCCCTAGTCTTGCCGTGCATCCTGGTTCCTTTCCGCGCTCACGCGCGCCGCGCCTTCCCGCCCGCGACTTCATGCCGTCCGATTGCGGCGAGCAAACGGTCGAAATCCTCGGCGAGCTTTCGCACCGCGTTCCGGTCGAGGCAGTAGCACGTGCGCGCACCCGCCGTCTCGCCGCGCACCAGCCCGGCCTCGAGCAGAATCCGCAAGTGCTCGGACACGGTCGATTGGGCGAGCGGCAGGTTGCGCACGATCTCGCCGCATTGACAGGTTTTGCTGGCGCCGAGTGCCGTCAGAATCCTGAGCCGCGTCGGGTGGGCGAGCGCGCGCAGGCGCTCGGCCAAAGCGCTCGCTTCGGAATTCGCCTTGAAGTCGGCTGCAGCCATGGCCTTCATCGTTCATCGTCGATAGACGATTATCAACAGCGGTGCAAGCGGCCAATGGCCGCGCCATTCCGGATTCGGTTCAAGGCTCTGATTTTGCTAGGAAAGCACACACGATCAAACCGGAGGAAACATGCGCGGATATTTCGGAGCCTTCGCCGTCGGCCTGTTGCTGTTCTCCGGGGCGAGCACGGCCTCCGCCCAAACGATCGATGCCAGCGCGCGCACCGGCGCCGGACAATCGGCCAAGCTCTCCGCGGCAGCGGTCCCCGGCTCCGGCGTCACGCTCGAGATCGCCTTGCCCGACGGACGCAAACAGACCCTCGCCGGGCTCGGCGAGGAACTCACCCCGCTCGGCGGCAAGCCGGGCGACAAGGCGCTCATGGTGCTCGATATCGACAACGACGGCATCGATGAAATCTTTGTCCGCGTTTCGATGCCGCCGCGGCTGGGAATTCTCATCGTGTTTCGATGGAATTCCGTATATGGCGAATTCGCGCCTGTCGAATTCACCGACGAGCGCGACCAAAAGTCGAGATTCCTCGCCGTCGATTTCGACTTGCCGGTTTCGATCGATCCCGCCGGCAAAATCGAGGCGCAGTTCGTCTCCGAGCGCGCCGACGGCCGCAAGAGCTATTACGTCGCGCGTTATCGCTGGAGCGGGGACGGCTATGTCCAATCGGCGGATAACTGACGAGGGCATGGCCCTCGTCATCCCGGATGCGGCGTAGCGCGTCAGCGATCGCCGCTAATCCGGGATCGTGAACCATTCAGACGATCCCGGGTCTGCAGCGCACCACTTCGTGCTGCGCTGCGCCCGGGATGACTCTGCTTCATCTTGGCCTTGACGATTCCCGACCGCCGT
>JAUSIF010000258.1 GCA_030648135.1 Xanthobacteraceae bacterium | reverse complement strand
AGCTTCCCCTGCTGGTCCGCCTGCGCTAGGCCCTGGAATTCCTGCTTCATCGCCTCGGGGTCGATGGCGCCGCTCTTGATGAGGAGCTGGCGGACCAAATCCTTCATGCGGATGTCAGCGGCGTTCAGCTCTTCCTGGGTGAAGTCGTGGATGCGCGCGTGCTCAGGGCCAGCCGTGTTGGCGAGGTCCTCGACGATCTCGGTGGCGCCGTTCATCAGCACGGCCGGGTCGATAGGGGCACCCGCTTTCTTCGCGCTGCTGGTCAGCCGCTCCACGATTATGGCCGCTGTGTTCGCCAGGTTGTCCACCGGGTCCCTGGTGCCGGCCAGGCTCTTGAGCACGGTCTTGAATGTCTTCGGGTCGTAGATCAGCTTGAGCGCGTTATCCATGAACTTCGAATACGCAGCTTGCTCCTCGGGCGTGACGTTGGGCTGCTCGCCTTCGGGCTGCTCCGGTTGCGCGGGTTCCGCCTCGGCCTCGGGCGCAGGCGTCTCCGCGGCAGCGTCCGCAGGCTGCTTCAACAGTCCGTCCATTCCCGATTCTCCAATGAAAAAGGCGGCCGAAGCCGCCCTATTAGGTTCGCCGTCCTAGTCGCGTTAGCCGGGCGTGAACACCACGCGGCCGGCGGCGGGGTCGAACCGATAGCTCCCCTTGCCGTAGTAGTCCGGGCTGAAGCGGTCGGCTGGGCGCAGGCGGTTCGCCGCGTTGCTGTTCGTCGGCACAGAGCTGCCCGTCAGCAGCCCATTGCCCCGGGACGCGGCAGATGGGGACGGCGGCGGAACGGCGACAGGATCGCCCCCGCCATAGGCCGGTGTCGCCACTTGGGCATTAGGCGCGGCGGGTGCAGCGTTGCCGCCGGATTGCTCCTGGTCGCGCACCTGGGAGAGCGCGGGGCCGTCATAGTCAACGTCGGGCGCGCTGGCCAGCAACCCGGTGCCGCCGCCAGGGTTGGCAAAATCTATGGATGACGGCACGTCGGGCCCCGGCGGGCCGGCGGGCGCCGTTGATGTGGGCCTGCCAGCTGAACTCAACTGTTCGCCAACCCAGCGCCCCGCCGCAGCAATGGCATCGCCGGTAGACGGCAGGTTGATGGCGCCGTTGCTCACAAACCGGAGAACGCCGGTGATGAAGTTATAGCCGCCCGTAAGCACATTAAGCGTTGACAGCACGTCGAGGAGTGCGGCAACGGGCCGGTCCACGCCTAGAGCCCGTTTTGCGGCGGTGATGACATTCTCCGGGAGGGAATTCAGGAAGCCGCTGACTTCGGGCTGGCCGTCAGTCTGCTCGACGCCGAGCTTGTCAGCGGAGAGCCCGCCGCCTTCCGTGCTTCCGGAGGACGACGCTTCATATTCAGGATACTTGGCCTGGAAGGCGTCGTTATAGGCGGAGGTCTGCCCGCCGCCGAGCGAAGGGAGCGGGGTGCCGGGCGTGAAGCCCTGGAATTGATTCATGTCGGTGCCGGGAGCGGGCGGAGGCTCCGGCGCTGGGGGTGCCGATTCGTAGCTGGGCGGCACGTACCACTGCCGCCCGCTCTTATCCGTCCGATAGCTCCCGGTCTGGGCGGCGGGGGTCGGCGAAGCGGGGGTTGGCGGAACGGGCGCCGCCTGTGGCTCTGGCGCGGCTTTGGTCCTGTCGTCGCTCCCGTTCTCGAAGTTTACATCGACATCGGTGCGCGGCGACGGCTGCACACCCTCGGCGCGGGCGAAATCAATGGAGGATGGCACATCAGGCCCGGGGGCCGCCGGTTCCATCCAGGGAGCTTGGGCCGCCTCCACGAGGTCGCCGTAGCCACTGTCCTCGTTGGAGCTTCCCTCTTCCGGCGATTCCGGCGCGCTGCTCTCGTAGCCGCCGTCATAGCTGGACGGGCTGTTGTCGTAGGTCTCCGCCTGCCAATCGCTGCCGCCGTCTTCGTAGAATTCCAGCAGGCCGGTCTTGGGGTTCCGCGTCCCGCTGCCGCCGGCGCGGCGCAGCATCGCCGCTTCATCGGTGTTGATATGGGCAAGCAGCGTGTCGCCGCCCCGCCCCTTCTTCTGCAACTTGGCCGCGGCGGGGAGCAACCCGGTGGCCATGGGATTAGGCCGGAGCGGTTAGGTAGCGGATTCTTCCTGCGGCGGGGTCATAGATCCACTTCCCGCCCTCAGCGCCGTAATTGGCCGGGTCGAACCGCTCCTCGGGGCGCCGCGCCGGCTGCTGCCCAGGAGCTTGGGGACCGAGCAGTCCGCTCCCTGCGCCGCCGTAATTGGCGTTGATGATGCTCTGGCGGTTTTGGGCGACGTTCATCGCGGCCTTGCCCTCGTCCTCGCCCTTGGCGAGCGCCAGGAGCCCCTGGCCGATGCCGCCGACAGCGCCGCCGACGATGCCCTGGTTGCGCTCATACCACGGCGCAGCAGCAGCCGTGCCGCCCGCCGCGCCGCCGCCAACCGTCGATGGCAGAGTCCCGGCAGGCGTCCCCATGTTGTTCGTCGCGCCGGTGAGCGGATCGGCCGTTGGCAGCTTTGCGGCAACCGGCGCCCTATCCCCAAGCAGCCCGGTCCCGAAGGCGTCGCGCAACGGATCGGTGTCCAGGTCAGTCAGCCCGCCCGTGGCGGCCCCGGTGAGGGCTCCCGCTGCGGCGCCGTACTGCGCGCCCTTGCTGGCGCTCCCGCCGGACAGGAAAGCGGTTCCCGCGCCGAGCGCGGCGCCATAGCCGGCCTGCGTCACAGCGCCCGCAAGAACCCGGCCCAGCGTCCCCTGACCTAGCCCAAGGGCGCCAAGGCCCTTCTCGACCGCATTGCCCCAGCCGCCGCCAGCGAGCCCGGGAAGCCCCAGCGCGGCGCCAACCGTGAAGGCGATGGCCCCGATAGCCAAAGCCTCCGGGCCAACGCGCTTGGCGCCCTTCACGACCTTGGAAAAAATCTTGCCGACTGATCCGAGGAAAGACATCGCCTTTGCTCCTTAAGCCGCCGGCGGGGTGACCGCGGAAGTCCAATCCAGATCAACGGAGTAGATCGCTTCCACCATGTTCAGCCATTGGTCCCGCAGGGCGCCGAAATGCGTCAGGTATTGGTCCCGGGCCGCGGCCGGCAAATCCGTCTGCGTCTGGATCCGCACGATGGCATCGCTATAGATGTTCTCCGCAGCCCGAGCGGCGGACATCGCGATCTCCCGGTCATGGGAGGCCACGTTCAGATTGGCGATCCGGTTGCGGGTATCGAGATCGGCTGCCGTGATGCGCTCGGTCGAGGAAAGCCCTGCGGTTTGCCTGGCTGTCTGAGCGGACTCACCCTGCGCCGCAATGCGCTCGGCGGAGGAAAGCTGCCGCTCCTGCAGCTCGGCCGAGGTCGCCCCGGTCAGGGCACGCTGTTGGGCGAAGCCCTGCGCCGACAGGTTGCTCGCGCCGATTTGAGATGCGTCCTGGCTGGCAATGGGAAGCGCGGCCCTGAGGCTTTCCGCCTGGGCGGCGCCGATGGCCATCGAGGAATTCAGCAGTCCTCGCTTGTTGGCCTGCTGCAGCCCCGTGGTCTTGGCCTGCTGCATCAGCGGAGAGTCCTGGTTGAGCAGGCCGGTGAGGCGCGTCGAGACCGAGCTGTCCTCGTAATCCCAAGAGCCATCAGCTTTGTATCCCATCGGGTTATCTCCGCGTCACAGCTTCTGGAAATCGGTGCCGTCGTAGACGATATGGACGATCTCGCCGGCGATGATGTCGTTCGCCGCCAGGGCGGAGATCGCGCCGCTCGCCTTCTTCTTGATCGACTTCACGCCGAGGCCGTTGACATTGACGGTCGAGGCGCCGGTGTTCGCGGCGCCAGCTTTGAAATAGATATTGAGCCCGGCCGTGTAGACCGTCGGGACTTGGGCCAGCGTGACGAGGTAGGCATCCGCTGCCCCGGTGTCGGCGGAATAGGTGACACGGCCCTGGCGGAGCAGGAGGTTGGCCGGCAGCAGGTCAAACCCGTCCTCGATGATCCCAAAGATGGCGTTGACCGCTTCGGCGCGCGCCACGGTTAGGCGCGTCAATTCTGTCCAGTCGTCCGCATCGTAAAAATCATTGCTCATGGGACCTTCCTATCTGAACTGCCGCCGGTAAGTGAAAAGATGATGGATGCCGTGGATGGTGTGCGGCTCTTCTGTGAAGGCTTCCGAGACGATCCGCACCGAAATGTTCTCGCCCATCCCGTCGAAGCGGTAATGCGCACGCCCGCAAACCGAAGAGGACCAGGTGAATTCGTCCCAGTTGTTCGCGCCCCAATGGGCGGCGCCGCCGTCAACCTGATGCTCTTCCTCGACGGCGGGCGGGTGATCGAAGTCCGAATAGCAAAACTCGGCTCCGACCTTGATCGCGATGCGGTCGACGGCATCGGCTTCGAGGGTCGCTTTGATGAACCGCTTGACCTGTCCCGGCGATCCCGCGTGGTAGTAGGGCAGGACCACGTAGGCGAGCACGGCTTGGCCGTCGAAGCTGATCCCCTTGTTGAACTGGTAGACGTAATCGTCCTCGGAGCCGAAGAAGATGACCTCGTCGCCGTTGCTGTCTTCCGATGAGCAGGCGCAGCGGACGGTGTTATCGAGCGTGACCGTCATAAACTCGGGCCGCTTCCGGCCGAGGTAGCAAACCAGCGCCGTATCGTCGTCCCAGAAGACCCAATATTGGTTCTTCGCGCGCACCCTCATGCTCGCCGTGGCGGAGACGCCATCGGCCTTCTTGTCGGTGAAGATGGTGTTCACAATGTTCGATATCGTGCCCATCTGGAAATCGCCATAGGCCGCGGTAGCGCGAAGGTCTCGGATGCCCAGGTTATCGAGATAGATCGGGGTGCCGATCTGCTGCGCCGTCCACTCGATCGCTCCGGCGTCTTCCCCAATCGGGTCAAGCGAGAAGTCCGTCGCATCGTTGCCGATCAGCTCGCCGATCTTGTTGCGGGCGAAGACGATCAGCGACTTGGCGAAGCCGGACAGAAAGCCGACAACATCGTGCCCCATCGAGAATTCGGACGCGCCGGTGAGGATCGTCCATGCGTAAGGACCGCCAATGCCGCTGTTCTGGATCGAGCCGCCGGGGAAAGACAGGAACAGGTGATTCTTGAACTCCGCAATATGGTCGGGCGTGTCGGTCGTCATGCCGGTTTCGATTGGAACGAACACGGTCCCGTCCCACTCGAAGGCGGTCCCGACGCCCTGACAGCCGTACATGCGCGTCAGATTCGAGGCGCCGGAGAAGTTGTGATTCGTGAAGTCGTAGCGCCCGCCCGCAGGAAGGGTGATCGCCGACGATGCCCCGTTGGCCACGGCCCGCGTTCCGGCCGCAACCTGGAGATTTTCGCCATTGCTGAAAGTGCCGGTAATGGTGGCGAAGATCAGTTGCCCCGCAGCAGTGCCAAGGCTCCAGCTTCCGGTTCGCAGCGCCACGCGGGTAACTTCGCCGGTAGCCGCCGACGTCGCCCCGGTGACGGTATCCCCCGCGACGATCTCAACCGTGCCGGTCTGAAACTTGACCTTGCTGCCGAGGGCCTGCAGCGCCCATCCGGTCGAGGTGCCCTTAAACATCTGGCCAGCGCTGGCGTCGACATTGTCGCGAAAGGCGTAGGTGTCGCCGTTGAAGACCCAGTCGCCGCGTTGATACCCGGAGCCCGGCACGGTGCCAATGGCGTCCCTGGTGTACTCGCGCGCAAGGCGCATCCACTCGCGGTCTGTGCCGTGCCACATCACGGTGTCATCGAACCATTGCAGGGTCGTGCCGTCGGCGACGCATCGGGTCGCTGCCGACACCTGTAGGTTTTCGTTGTCCGCAAACGTGCCCGACAGCGCGACCAGGACGAGGTAGCCGGCGGCGTCGCTGGTATCGACGGTGCCGGTGAGGATCGTCATGTCGAACAGGGCGACGCCCGTAGCCGCCGAGGTTGCCCCGGTGACGATGTCGTCCTCGACGATCAGCACCGTCCCCGCGTCGAAATGCAGGATGTAGTCCTGATCGAGCGTCCCCTTGCTGATCGCGGAACCGTTGGCGACGCATCGGGTCGCGGCGTCAACCTGGAGGTTTTCGTTGTCCAGGAACGTGCCGGTGACTTGGTAGAGGACGATGAAACCAGCAGCAGTGCTGGCCCCGTAGGTTCCCGTACGGACCTTGGACCCGACGAGCACCTTGGCGGTGGCGCCGGAAGTCTCCCCGGTGAGGACCGCGAAAGCGCCAACCGCGGCAGTCCCGGCGTCGAAGTCGATCACCCAGTAGGACGCGGCGGAAGGTTTCGGCTTGCCGTCGAACCGCTCATGACCATCGACGCGGCGGTAGCCCCGCTCCACGGGCTCGTAATTGTCGGCCCGGATGACGTGCCCCGGCACCATCTCGACCATCGGGGTTGCCAGATCGAGGCCACCCCGCAGGGGGTAGAACTTCTGTTCGCTCACGCCAGCGGTTCCGATGCGATCCTGACCTTGGGGAGTTGGTCGCGGCGCAGGTCGCTCAGGTATTGGGTGTACTTCTGCTGGGCGCCCGCGAAGAACTCCAGGGGCGCCTCGTCGTGCTGGCACAGCAGCATGACCGCTTTCCACGCGATGATGGGATGGAACCGGACAGGACAAAGCGGGGTATCGGTCGAGTCCGACAGCGTGACCGCCGTCTTCATGTATTCGCCCTTGACCCGGAAGACCGCGTTCGGCTTCGAGCCAAGGCAGAATTCATTGGCCGGGCTGATCGCCCAGTGCGTCGGGCGGTTGTTGTTCTGCGTCCCGCGATCGTACATCGCGCGATAGTCGATCCAGTCCGGCATGAAGGAGATTTCGCCCTCATCCGAGACCCCGGTGGCGCTGACATAGATCGAGACCGACCGGCGCTCCGTGACCCAGGAGGCGAGGTCCGTGATGTTCCACGATGCCGGCGTGTAGCGGGCCGTCCCGGCGACGGTCAAAGCCGTCGAGGGAAACTCCGCCCGCATCCAACGCCAGTTATCGTGCAGGTTCTGGACTTCGCGCCATGCCTCCGCCGTCCACGCCACGACCTTTGCCAGCCGGCCGATCTGCCCGGTCGTCGATTTGGGCTCGACGCCGTGGACCGTGCCGCTCTCGCGGCTGGTCATCTGGCAAATTTGCAAAAACGTGGACATGGCGGCGGCCTAGCGTCTTACGCGGCTTGGGTTGCCGTAGGCGCGTGCGGGCCGGTTAGGATGCGCCAGGGATAGGCGGAGACCTCGCGGTATATGATTTGCGTCGGACGGCCGGTGCTTTCGTCGTATTGCTGTTCGCCGACGTTGCGCTTGGCGTTCATGAGCACCTCCACATAGGGGTGCCTCACCGTGACGGGGCGGCCGCGGGGGATCAGCATCATGTTACCGTTGGGGCCGACTGGCACGGGGCGATTGCCACCAGGCTCGTCCACGACATCGATCATGATCTCGTAGGTCTGCACATCGCGGGCGGCGCGGGCGGCTTCCTCGGCGGCCTTGGGATCTACGGCAGCAGCAATCTTCGCCGCAGCTTCGGACGCGGCATTGGCGACCGCGACCTTGGCCGACAGAACGGCCGCCGTGTCCTCGACCTCGATCTCCGGCTTGTCGAAGCCGACCTCGGCGAATTTCGCCAGGATCAAGGCTCGCGTTGAAGTCGGGGCAAGAGATAGCCCGAGCGTCGAGTTGCCGAACTCGCGCAGCTGGGCAGGCGTCGCATCCGCGACGGGAACGGTCTTCTTCATCATGTCCTCGTGGATTGGGGGCGGCCGGCGACCCGGCGACCCGGGGTTACTGGCCTTGCAGCCGGCTCAGGTACTTGCCGAAATTGCCTTCAAACTTCTTGATGCCGATGTGCCCGCAGGTGATTGCGGGATCGAGATGGACCGGGAAGCCGCACTCGGCGAGCTTCATGCAGAAGATCGTGTCTTCGCCCCAGACCTTGCCGTTGATCGGGCGGACGTCGAACACCCAGCGGGTCTCCCCGCGCTGATCCTGGTAGGGCTCCGCCTGGTCCCAGACCGCCAGCATCGCCTTGCGGGAGACGCGTAGAAATCCGGTGCCGAGCCCATCGACGACCATCAATCCGGTCGAGGGGTCACGGGGCAGGTTCGGATTCCCGGCCTTGACCGTGTAAATCTCCTCGGCGTCGGTCTTCTTGCGATAGGTCCCGCCGACCACATCGACCGGGTATTGCAGCAGCTTCAACAGCTGGGGCGGGTCCCATGTGATATCGGCGTCGATGAAGACGAGATCGTCGAATTGATCCTTGACCGCCATTGCCAGGAGATCGTTCCGGCAGCGCTGAATCAGGCCGTCATAGCTCAGCCAGATCGGGTGAAGGTCGATCCCGTTCTTGAGGCAGAGGCGATCCGAATAGAGCAGGCTGTTGATGTAGTGAACCTCGGCGGTGCCGTTATAGGCGGGCGTACCGACGAGGACGCGGCGGTTGGGCATTCATGACCTCGGGATGTCGGTGATGATGATTCGCGGCGGCCTTTGCAGATCGCGGCGGGCGGCTCGGATGGGCCAGACCTTGCGGAGGACCGCCTCCATCTCGGCGACGATGTTGCGGTCGGTGTTGATGCGCTGGAGAATCGCCTCGGCGGTGAGCCCTTTGAAGCGCTGGAGGTCGACGGCGAGCGTCACCTCCTCGGGCTCCCAATCGCCGCGGTACAGCGTGTCCGAGCGCCATTGATAGGGCTGGGAAAAGAACCCCCAGCTATCGAGGAAGTAGGCCCGCACATGCGTCTGGTCGGTCCAGGCGTCGTCGTTGGAGCCGTAGGGCGTGCGGATCGTGATCTTCGCCCCCGGCTTCGCTATCCGGTGCAGCTCCTGCATCAGGGGAAGGGGCTCGGTCAGGTGTTCGATGACGTGGTACATGCGAAGGTCGTCGACGCTCGCATCGGCGAACGGCAACGGGACTTCGCGGCAGCGGTTGAGATCGGCGATGACATCGATTCCGGGGAGCGCGGTTTGGTCGACGTTGACCCAGCCGGAAAGAGTGTCGCGGCCAGCACCCAGATTCAGGCGGACGGGTGCGGCCCCCGGTTTCCCGGGAGCCGTCCCTTTACTCATCCGCGCCCGCCTTAGAGTAGGGCAACCTTTGCGGACAGCTCCTGGATGGCCTTGACCATGACCGGGATCAGGTCGCTTTCACGCCACCCGTACCGATCCGCGTTGTCGGTGTTGACCATCTTGAAGTAGTCGCGTGTCCCAAACTCTTCTTCGACCGCGAGAACTTCCTGGGCGACGAAGCCGGCCTGGCGAATGCCGCGGATGCCGGCGTCGACGGTATCGGCCACACCCTCCTTGTTCGATGGCATGACCGTCTCGCGGTGGTTCCATTCGAACATCCGAGGTTTCAGGGCATTGATGAAGTCGAGCCCGACCGGCACGTCCGCGATGTCGGTCTTGTCGCGGCCGTCCGAAGTCACGGTCCAGTCCACCGTGATGCGGTTGACCGTGACGCTGGTGTTGCCAAACCGGCTTTCGTTGAGGGACCCGGCACCCTCCGCAACCGCCAGGGCTCCAATGCAAATCACGTTGGTGCCGGTGGTCGTGGTGTTCGCGGCGCCGCGCCCGACACCGACGTTGTCGATGCCAGTCGTGACCGCGCCAAGAGCATCCTGGCCCACGGCGACGCAACCTGTGGCAACGGTGATGGCGTTGCCGGCGGAGGCCCCGACAGCGACGTTATTGATGCCGGTGTTACATGCGCCGAGCGCGTCATTGCCCACCGCAACATTGTCGGCACCGGTGGTTATCGCATCGCCCGCGAGGTAACCGACGGCGGTGTTGAAGGTACCGGTCGTGCATTCGGACAGGGCGCTATAGCCGATCGCGACATTGTTCCCGCCGGTCGTGTTGTTGGTCATCGCCGCGTAGCCAACCGCGACGTTGCGCTGGGCGGTGGTCGTGACCAGCATTGCGTCCTTGCCGACGGCGACGTTGTCCTGTCCAATTGTCACGGCACCAAGGGAGTCCATGCCAACGGCGACATTGTTTATGCCGGTGGTGATCGCATTCCCGGCCCGGGCGCCGAGTGCGGTGTTGCCCGACGCGCCGGCCTGGATGAGAAGCGCGTCTTTTCCAACCGCCGTATTGTCGATGCCGGTGGTTTCGGCACCGAGGGCGTCTCGTCCAACGGCGGTGTTCGATACGCCGGTCGTGAGGGCGTCACCTGCGCGAGCGCCGACCGCCGTGTTGTCGATGGCCGTCGTAGCGGCCTTGAGGGCATCCTTGCCCACGGCCGTATTGTCGATGCCAGTGGTCAAGCCGCCGCCAGCGTCCGTGCCGACCGCCGTGTTGCTGATGCCCGTAGTGAGGGCGTCCAAGGCCCGGGTGCCGAGTGCGGTGTTGCTTGTGCCCGTCGTCGAGACGAGCAAGGCATCCTTGCCCACGGCGACGTTATCCACGCCAGTGGTGAGCGCCCCAAGAGCATCGCGTCCGACCGCAGTGTTGTCGATGCCGGTCGTGACGGCATCCATCGCACGGGCGCCGACGGCGGTGTTGTTGATGGCCGTCGTGGCTGCGATCAAAGCGTCCGCACCGACGGCGGTATTGTCGATGCCAGTGGTCAGGCCGCTGAGGGCGTCGATACCGACCGCGACGTTATCCACGCCAGTGGTGGCAGCGTCGAGTGCCCTTGCACCGACTGCCGTATTCCCGGCCGCGGTCGTGGCGACGAGAAGTGCATTGAACCCCACCGCCACGTTATCCGCGCCGGTGGTGTTGGCTCCCGAGGCGCCGGAGCCGACGGCGACGTTCTTCTGCCCCGTCGTGTTGGCGTCAAGGGCCTGATAGCCGACCGCGGTGTTGTTCGCGCCGGTCGTGTTGGCGAGAAGCGCGTCGGTGCCGTAGGCCGTATTGGTGCCGACGAGGACGGAATTGCCGCCCTGCGTGCCGATGTTGCGGAGAGCGGTCTCGATAGCGTTCCAGTCGCCACGGCCCGCACGGCCGGCAAGCTGGAGGAAGGTCGTTGCGGTGATCGTCATTGTCTTGAATCCTCATGCGTCGAGGTGTGCCGGGACAGGGACCATCCCCACCCCGGCCTAAACTCGATCCAGCAGTGTTTTCGGGTTACGACAGCGCGTTGCCGGCGTCGGCATTGAAGCCGTCGCCTTGACCGCCGCGGATCGCCATGTAGAACAGCGTCTTGTCGGACGTGCTGATCGTCGACCCGATGGTGAACCCCTTCGGGTTCCCGCCGGTCGTGCCGACATAGGCCGTAATCATCGCGTCGGTGGTCTCACCCGCGACCTCGGTATCTGTGCTCCAGCAATATTCGACATCGACAACGATGGTTGCGTCGTTGGTGCCGGCCGTGGAATCGCTGGAGACGTAGATATTCTCGGTCTCGAAGGTTCCGACCTTGTCGGCCTTGTCGAAGAAGATCGTCCCCGCCGCGTCCCCACCAGCCCACGAGCCGGAGGTGAGCATGACCAGCCCGACCTTCGTTGTGGCGCCGGACGTGGCGCCTTTGATCGTGTCACCGGCGGCGATTACCTTCGTGCCGCCGGAGGTGAAGACCATGTGCTGCCCGCGCGCCCATTCCGTGATTTTGGCGCGGTCGGTCTGGTCCACGACCATGACGTAATCGGGAACAAAGCCGAGCAGCACGTTCTGCGCCGCCGCGTTCCCGACCATGAATCCCGTTCGGATTTCTGCGCTCATTGGAGCGCTCCTTACGAGAGCGCGTTGCCGGCGTCGGCGCGGAAGCCGTCGCCGTAGCCGCCACGGATGGCCATGTACCAGAGCGTCTTGTCCTGCTCGCTGATCGTCGAGCCGATCGTGAAGCCCTTCTGGTTCGCGCCAGAGGTCCCGACATAAGCCGTGATCATCGCGTCGGTGGTCTCGCCTGCGACTTCGGTATCGGTGCTCCAGGTGTATTCGACATCGACGACGACGGCCGCCATGTTGGTGTTGCCGCCGACGACATCGACGTTTTCCGATACGAACGTGCCGGACACATCTTCCTTGTCGAAGAAGAATGTCCCCGCCGCGTCACCGCCGGCCCAGGAGCCGGAGGTCAGCATCACGCGGCGGATAAGCGCCGTGGCGGCCGTGGTGGTCGCACCCCGGATGGTCATGCCGGCGGTGATCTCGGTCGTGCCGCCGGAGGTGAAAACCATTTGGCGCCCGCGCGCCCACTCCCAATACTTGTCGCGATCCGTCTGGTTCACGACCTTGACGTAGTCGGGTACGAAGCCGAGCAGCACATTCTGCGCGGCCGCGTTGCCAATGATTTGGCCGGTTCGAATCTCACTCATCTTGATCTCCTGAAAAGCGAAAGGCCGCCCCGAAGGACGGCCTCGCGAATGGAATTGGATGGCTAGCTAGGCGGCGCCGATTAGATCGACGTGACCGCACATTCTAGCCTTCCCATCCAGTTTTCGTTCAACACCTTGGCCACGAAGTAGGTCTTCCAGCCGACATAGCCGCGCTGTCCGAGCGGGTCGCTTTTGTCCTTGCGACCTACCGGGATGATGGAGGCCTCGACGGCTTCCATCCCACGCAGGGGAATGCAGCCGTAGGCCTCCTTGCCGAAGACCATGAACGGGTAGATGTCCGCGCTGGTGCCCGAGGTGGAAACCATGGTCGTGCCGGAGCCGGCCTTGGTCCCGCCGCCGTCGATGATGGCGGCGAGGTCGGGGCTGGTGACGATGCGGGTTTCTTCCACCGAACCGAATTCGCGCTCGTGGACGACATTGCGGCGGCCATACTCCGCAACCGGCGTAAACCCGCTGAGATTGCGGATGTCCGGCTTCATGTCGGTGTGGCAGACCGCGATGTAGCCCGCTTCGATCGGACGGGTTGCCGTGTCGGGCGAGCCGTCGAGCACGCGGGTGAAGAGCATCGCCTTCTGGTTGTCGAGCGTCTTCACAACCGAACGCATCTTGTTGAGCGTGATCGGCGTGTTGACATCGGTGCGCGAGGTGCCGTTGTTGTAGAACACCGTGGTGCCGGCGCGGACCACGCCCCAGGTCAGCTTCTCGATGGTGCGGCCGATGTTCTCGCCGCATTGCACGGCCGCGTCGTTCAGCACAGGGTCTTCGTGGGTGTCCTCGATCACGTCGGTGATCTCGACCACCTGGCCGTACTGCTTCAGCGTCGCCGAAACGTCCTCATAGGCGAACTGCGTCGCCGACGGGGTGACGCCTTCGGTGAGTGGCGTATCCGCGGCGGTGAACGGAACCGGCCGGCGGAATTTTCAGGTCTGTTACTTTCGGGCCTTGGCCCTACTGACCATCTTGCGATGGCGGGGGAACCTCTTCGGATTCCCCTCTCACGGTTTCCCGTGAGCTCAGACTATCGCATCATCTCGCTAGGCCGCGAGAGCTGTGGACTTAGTCGTTGCGGCTGCGCTGCCACGCTGATTGAGCGCTCGCATTTTGGCGTAGAGTTCTTCGCGTCGGGCGGTCTCGGCTGCAACGAGATGCTTTGGTGAGCCTCGTGTCAGCTTCGTCCTGCGACCGAAGAGTTCTAAACCTAGCGAACTCTGCTGCTCCTTCATGCGAAGGAACGGCCTAATCAGTCCCAACATCTGTACTGCGGCGGCCCCGTAAATACTCCAAGCATGCCGGCTTTTCCATTCTGGCCGGGCGAACGCTGCGGAGGATGCGGAGCCGCCTACATTGTCGAGCAGCCACTGAATGATCTTCGCGGAGGTGTTCACGACCGTAACGTTAATCGTGTGGTTTACAAACACCTGACCATTTTTGCGTGTTACCTGGCCGCGCCTGATGAAGATGCATCCATCTCCGTCAACAACGCCGGCTAGGTAAGCGCCCAGTAGTGGCTGATGGGTTAGCTTGCCTCTGGTTGGCTTGACAAATCTTTTCCCGTCATCGCCGCCCTTTCTATTCAGAGCCATCATCGCTTGATACAAGGCCTCTCGGCGTAGCATCTCGGGATGGTTGGCGGCTGAAAGATTGGGCAGCCGTATCTTCCCCTCCACGAAGTCTATGGCGACATCGATCTGATCGACCTTCGCCACGGTGTAGGGCTTGACCGCTGCGAGAAGACCGCCCGCCGGTCCGCTGGTGATGTACCATTGGTAACCAAGACGGTGATGCTTCTTGTAGCGCTTGACGGAGCAGATAAAGCCGCCGAATTCACTCTTCAGACCCTCAAGTAAACTGAGATCGGTATTGGATACCGAGACCTGAAGTTTGTGGTGCGGCGTCTTTTTGTAGCGGTCCTTTGCGATACCGACGCACCCCTCGGCATCCAACATGCCGGCGAGGTAGGCCAATCTTTCTGGACCGATCTGCATCAGACTTATTTTAGCCTTTCCAAGTAATTACCACAGTTTATTTAACAGGGATCGCTCCCTGTGACGACAAATCAGTTTATCGTCGTGGACTTGTTCTTCGGCATCGGGCGGGCGAGCCCGAAGCGCTCCAGCACCATGACGGGCATGGCGTGCTTGAGCATCTGGCGCTCGGCGTAGACGGTCGTGCGCTGGGAAATGCCACCGTCCGTGGACAGGGTCGTGGTCATCGGTCAGGTCATCCTTGACGTTGGGCGGCCTCCCGATCCTTTGCCGCGAAATGGTTCCAGCTCCCCTCTCTGTCATCAGCCGCGGGAAGCCCGCCGCGGGCCGCTTGAGGGCCTTTGGTGCGGGGCGAGGCTGCAGAGGTAAGCTGGCGCTGGCGCGTATCGGGGGCTGCGGTTGCGGAATCGCCCTTGCCGGTGTCGGCAGGTGCGGCTGATGTCGATCCAAAGCCGGTGTCGGCCTTGAAATCCTTCACAAGCGCGATGACCTCGCGGCCATCGACGATTTCCCTGGCGTTGCGTTCGACGCCGACCCGCTGATAAGGCAAGGCCTGCTCGTACCAGGCGTGAAATTCGGGGCTTTGGGCGACCCGGTCGTAATCAGGATGCACACCGACCACGAGCACCTTTTGCTCCGCGGCATGCTGCCGAAACTGGGCGGCCGTAAAGCTCTGAACTGTTTCCGTAAGGCGACGGTTGTTTTCCTCGAGAACGGAGAAGCGATCGTCGACCGGCTCCATAACCTCGGGGTATTCGCTCTTCGCCTTTTTGAATCTCTCGCTCGCCGGGCCTGCGCCAGTGGCGGGGGCTGCGGTCGATGCGTCCTTGCCCGTGGCCGATGTGGCGGCGGGCTTGCGTGATGCGTTGATCTGTTTCTGCAGGTGCGAGTTGCGCGCGTTCGTCGCCTTGATCGTGTCGTTCATACGATCGAGCGCAGCCCTCTGCTCCGGCGTCGCGGCCGCCCAGATATCGGGGGCGATTGCGGCCGGCTTCTCGGCCTCGGTCTTGACCGGGGCTTTCTCTTCGACGCCAGCGGCTTTGTCTCCGGGGAGCTGGACATCGGGCGTCGCGGGGGCCGGTTCCGCCTTGGCGGAGGCTGCCGCGTTGTCCTTCTGCGCCATTTCGTCCCAGAGACGCGCACGCTCTTCGCCGGGCGCCTCGGCCTTGGGGGCTTCGGGCTGGGCGGGAGTCGTGTTCGTGGCGTCGGTCGTCATCGTCAGATGCGCCTTTCTCCGGTGGCCCTTGCGGGCGGCCGGTCAGTTCAGGTGTCGGATGAAGCGGGTGCCGGGATGCGCGCCGGCGGCGGGTCGGTGAGCTTGAGCAGCGCGCGCAAGGCCCGGAGGCGTCCGCGCAGGAATTCGGTGCGGTGGGAGGACGTGCCCTCGGCCTCGATATCGGCCGTGTCGGCTTTCAACTGCTGTTCCGCCCAGGCCTTGACCGTCTGCCAGGTCGCGGAATGGGTATCGATCACGGGATGGCGCCGCCCGATCCGTTGGCGGCCTTACCGTTGCCCTTGGCCTTGCCCTTGCCCTTGCCCTTGTTGGGATTGGAGATGAAGCCGCCGGAGCCGCCGGCCGCGCCCATGCGGGCCTCGACGGCGACTTCCGTTGCAAGCTTGCGTTCGCTGGAATCGGCGCGGATGCGCTCGCGCGCCAGGGATGCCTGGATATCCTCGATCTTCATGTTGCGGTGCTCGGCGAGGCTCATCATCGCGGTGTCGCGCTCCATTTGCCCGAGCTGCAGCGCGGTGTTGTCCTTGCTGTTCTGAATCTTGAGCATGGTGGTGAAGCGCGGGTCTTCCGGCTCCTGCTGCTGCGCCATCTGGTCGACCATCTGCTTGATCTTCTCGTCGGTCTTCACCACCTCGTCGGCCTTGATCATCATCGACTGCGCCAGCTTGCGCAGGATGGGAGCGGCCTCAAGCAGGATCCCGAGAACGGGGTGCGAGGTGAGGTTCGCCAAGACCATGAGGTTCTGGCTCTGGATTTGCTGGACGAGCAGGACGGACGTGCCGCGCGCATCGACCTTGAAGTCGCCCTTGATGTGCTCCTTCTTGGAAAACTGCATATTCCAGTCGTAAAGGCGGCGGATGACCGGGGTCGTGAGGTCGTCGTCGAAGTTCTTCACGAAGCGCCGAAAAACCACGTTGACGGCGTTCATGAGCAGCGCCATTCCCTGCGCGGTCTGCGTCGTGTGGGAGCCCTGCTCGCCCTGGGCCAGCACGGTAATGCTGGTCTCGTCGTCGATGAATTGATTGCAGAGCGCGATGATGCCCTCCAGCTCGCCCTGGTGGCTCTCGATGTTGTGGGTGGTGATACCCACCTTCCCGATCGGAGCCTCGGCCTTGCGCAGCCAAATCTTGCCGGAGACCAGCTCGTACTGATTGTCGGCGGGGTCGATGACGGAACGATCGATCTCGATCTGCGGCCGGCACGACAGTCCGGCATTGTCCATCATCATGCGCCAGGCGCCGGACATCGCGCGCTGGCTGTCGCGCATCATGTACGGGATGCCGAAGCCCCAGGGGGAGCTGTCGTCCTTCTCCAGGTTGTAGACGGAGTAGATCGACTCGGCGCTGTCGAGGTGGCCGATGCCCCACTTCAGCAGCTCGCCGTTGCAGAACCAAATGACGGCGTCGATCTCGTCGAGCGGATCGACCTCCTCGTACTTCCGGGCCTGGTCGGCCTCACCCATGCAATCGCAGAGGTCGCGCATTTCCTGAGCCGTCAACGGGCCCCGGTATTCCCAGCCCACGAAGCGCTTGTCGCTGCCGGTGAAGTTCTCTCCGGTGATAGCCCGGATTTGCTGCAGGTAGGTCGGCAGCGCTCCCGTAGGACCGCCACGGAGCAGCCGGCGGATGGCGTCCTTGTCGAAGCCCGGCTGACGCCCGAGGGCGCGAAGCTCCTTCTCCGACCACATGTGGCGCTCGAAGGTGCTTCCACAATCGCGCATCGACCGGCAGTCGCTCTCCGGGAAGAACGCCCAGTAATCGACGCGCTGATTCGCGGGCCGGGGGTCGCTCGCCATCTCAAGCTGGTGGAGGGTCGAGCCGTCTTGCTGCTGCGTCGGCTTCCACGCCCTACGAACCCGGTCATTGGAGCCGATCGGCCCCTTCATAATCCCGGTGCCGACCTTGCACGCGTCCTGGATGACGTCGCGGCATTCGGAGGCGTAGTTGCACTCGACGAGCTGGTCCTCGATCTCGGACTGCATCGCGTCGGAGCGCTTCTTCGCCTCGTCCATCTGCCCGCGGAGCTTCTGCGCCATCTCCGCGAAGCCCTGCGCCTCGGTGGCGATGGCCTTGGCCTGCTCCGGGTTCTTGGCGCTCATCGCCTCGTTGGCGTCGGCGACCAGCTTCTCGGCGCGGCCGGCGGCATCCCGCGCGGCTTGGGTGAGCTCCGGGACCGGCGTCGGCTGAATCCCCCAATTCTTGTCGTCGGTCGGGAAGAGCATGTCAGAAAGGCGCGCCTCGCAGGCGTTGACCTTCGGCAGCGTCTTGTTGATGAAGAGGGTGGATTTCTTCGCGTCCTTCAAATCCGTGAAGGTCTTGTCGTCGTATTTGCCGCGGAGCTGGCGGAGATCGTCCAGCCAGCGCTGCTCAACCTCGCTCCGGGAGCCCACGCGCTTGCTGGCGTCGACCTCCAGGCGGCCGATGATGCCCTTCAAGGCGTCGGTCAGGCGCGTGTCGTCGCGGGGTCGCGGCTGTTCGTCCGTTGCGGCGACGGCGGGAGCGTTCAAATCGGGGTCCTAAAATGGCGGCGGCGTTATTCGGCCAGTTCCCAGTCGATGGCCAGCAGGTCGGTCTGCGAGCACAGCCAGGGCACGACCTGGGCGTCGGCGGTTCGCATGAGGACGAAGGGCAACATCCCGACCGCATCCCAGCCTGCGGGCGGTGGCGATGCGCTGAAGCTCCATTTTGTGACGAGGTAAAGCCACATGCCGTTCCAGCCAGCGCGGCGCACGCGAGAGTTGTTGTGCAGTTGCTTCAACGCCCAGCCGATGCCTCTGGCAGACTCATCGCTCATCGAATAATCCTCCGTTGGTGGTGATTTGGCTTCAGTACCCAACGGCGGGATCGCCCTGGGCGGCAGAGGCGGCGCCGGGACGCAAGCCGGTGAACGGCATGGGGATCGCCAATTCCAGGCCGGAGATCACGAGATAGCGGCAGGAATCTTGCAAATGATCGTCCTCCTTGACGATCCGCCCGTGCTCGTCGCGGCGGTAATTCCGGTATTCGGCGAGGAAATTCAGGCAGGTGCGGAAGACCTTGAGGCGCCCAGTCGATAGCCGCTCCCAGACCATGTAGAGGCCGGCTTCGATGTCGTTTCGCGCCGGCAGGAGCAGCAACCCTAGCTGCCGATACATCTCGATCAGCTGCTCGCCGTCCTTCTGCATCCGACCGCGGGCCGCCGGATCGATCACTCCCGGTATCCAGACCCCGCGCGCCTTGATGGCGGTGGCGTGGATGGAGGGCTCGGCCTTCCCGCGGTAGTGCTCGGCGTACAGGTAGACCGTATCGGTGTTGCGATCCCGCGCGCCCCAGATGCAGGCGGTCTTGTTCCAGCCCACATCGAGGCCGTAGGACCGTGGCCATTCCGGCGGTATCGCGAACGGCTCGCAGACGAATTCGGATTCCGGCACGGGGTAGATGGCGCCGGAGCCCAGGCTGGGTATCCCGCGCTCGCGGGCGTCCTGGGTATGGGGCAGGCCGGAGGAGCGCAGCTCGGCCTTGGTCTTCTCGTCGAGGTGCGGAACGTCGGCGCTAGGACCAGCCCGCACGCACGAGATATTTGCTCGGCGTTACTTCAGGCATGGTCCTTTCCTCCCTTCCACAAAGCGAAGGGGCGACCCGAAGGCCGCCCCGTTTCGCTAGCTAATGATGTTCGGATCAGGCGTCGATTTCCTCGTACAGGATGCCGACTTGAAACACCGCCGTGGTCGAGGTCGTCTGAAAGCACAGCGACAGCGCGGTGTTCTCGGCGATGTTCAGCCCACCGTCATAGTCCGCCTTGAGCATGAACGGCGCATCGGCCGTACCGGCGACCCCTGTAAACAGCGAAATCCCCGCGCCTCGGTAGAAGACGGGGGCCGCCGTAAACGTGTTCACGGTCGGCGACCACAGCCCTTTCCGATCGAGCCCATGACCGGCTACCGCGCTGACTGGGGCAACGAGAGTCGCCGTGATGATAGCCGCGCCGGTCGCCTTCTGCGCCCCGGCGTTTTCCGTAATCGCCCACTCGACAGCCCCAGGAGCGCAGTCTCCGCTCACCCAAGACAACTCCAGCGACAAGATACTGATGATCCGCCGGCTGCCCTGCGGGTTCCAGAGCGTCGGATGATTGCCGCTCGGCGTGGCCGCCGGCTCCAGTAGCGCGATCCCAGTCGATGCCGATCGCGCGTATAGCAGCCGCCCCGCCATCGCGGCGGCATAATGCCTGCCGTGCTGCCGGGCCATAAGCTGCGCACGCCCCTGCACCTGGGGCGTGTTCTCCGTACTGCCGTCCCGATGCGGGTAAGTGTCCACCGCTACCAAGCCCATCGTCGTACGCCTTTCCTTGGTTGCCGAGGCTTAGGCGTCGATCTCTTCGTAGAGGATGCCGACCTGGAACACCGCGGTCGTGGTCGTGGTCTGGAAACAGAGAGACAGGGCCGTACTCTCGGCGATGTTCATGCCGCCGTCGTAATCGACCCTGAGCATGAAGGGGGCGACAGCGGTCGTGCCGACGCCGGTGAACAGCGAGATCCCGGCGGGCCGATAAAACACGGGCGCGGCGGTGAAGGTGTTCGTGGTCGGCGACCAGAGACCCTTCCGCGTGCCCAGGCCTTCCCCGGCAGTCGCGTTGACCGGGGCGACAAGCGTCGCGGCCGTGATAGCGGCGCCGGTAGCGGCGGCGGCGCCGGCATTCTCCGTGATCGCCCATTCGACGGCGCCGGGCGCGTTATTGCCACTGACCCAGGAAAGCTCAAGAGACTTGATGCTGATGATGCGGCCCGAACCGAGCGGGTTCCACAGCGTCGGGTGTCCGCCGCCGGTGGCGGGGACTTTGAGCGCGATGCCGCCGGAGGCGGATGTCGCCAGGTACAGCCGACCCGCAGCCGCAGCCGCGTAGTGCTTGCCGTGCTGCTCCGCCATGAGCTGGGCGCGATTCAGCATCCAGGGGGTGTTCGCCGTGCTGCCGTCGCGATGGGGGTAGAGACCAACCGATTCCAGTCCGCTCATCTCTCAAGCCTTTCTGTTCGCCCGGATAAGCGGGCCGTAGGGTTGAAACGAAGGTGCCGGCATCCGCTCTTCCCCGCGCAGCCTTGCCGCAGCGGAATGGCGGGCTGTTCTTAGCCACGAGAGACGGATTGTAGGGATCAAGGCCGGCGGCTGATCCGCCCGAGGGAGGTCCGCTGCGGTGTTAGGCGGCGACCTTGAGAATGTTCATCAGCGCTTGGGCGCGCGCCTTCGTGGTGATGTATTGCGCATCAGGGGGTGACTTGTCGCCGAAGCGCTCTTCGAGGTCGGGCCAGCGCGGCCGGCGCCCATTCGCGTCCGCTTCCAGCGCGGCGACGATCTTGGTGATATCGGGCTCGGGCAGTGCCCATACTCGCCGCAACTGCTCCGCCTGCTGGAGGCGCATCGGGCGCAACGCCTCGAAGGTCTCGAACCAGAACGGCAAATCCCGCAGCCGCTTCGTCCGGCCTCGACGGCCGCCATGGACGACATCGGCCATCCCCTTCATGGGCGATCCGTGGACAAGCTCGTCAACCTCGGCAACCCACGGATCTATGAACCAGAACGGGAAAAGCTCGGGGAAGACGTAACCGCCCCTGGCAATCCACCATGCCGCCGGGATAACCGGCTGCGTGGGATCGGCCTCGGTTGCACAGCGCCACCATAGAAGCCGCCTTGGATTGGCGGTCACGGCCTCCGCGATCTTGGCGTCCCAGCCGCTCGCCATCGGAAATATCCGGTCGTTCCACCCGACCCAGGCGTCGTACTGACGTTGGCCCGGGCCCCCGGCCGGCGACATAGCCCGCATCAATTCGTTCCAGGTTTCGCCCAATGTCGCGTGGCGCGGACCGCTCAACGAGAACAGGCTGGAGAAGCCATGCTGCTGCAGCGCTTCACATGCTGCGCCGGTCAGCGGGTCGTCATCGTCCCAGCGCACGCCAAACACGATGTCATGCTCGCCGCTCGACAGGGCCGCCATCGCCTCGATCACCCCGACCAGCCGCAGCGGGTGGCCGCGGGAGATGATCGGGACGGCGATGCGCATCAGGTGGCCATCGCCAGGGCAGAGGCGTCATGATCGCGCCAGCGGTCCGGCCGGTCGAAGGCGTGCTGGCGTGCGCCGAAGCGGTAGAATTCCTCACCGCCGATGGTGATCGGGCGTTTCTTCGGCGCGTCGCGCAGCGTGGTGATGGCGTCCGCGATGTGGCGGGGCTCATCGGGCCATGATGCCGGGTCGCCGACCACGGACCAGCGGTAGAAGTGGCGCTCTTTCCACTCGTCCATGAAGCCGCCGACATACTGCGCCCGGATGTCAGGCAGCGCGGCGACAGCCTCGACCACGACTGGCCCAGGCAGCGCTGCCACCGCGACCGCAGCGGCGCTCCCGGCGAGGAATTGGCGGCGGTTCATTTCCACGGCGACTTGTCCATCGCCCGCGCCATCTCGTGGGAGCCGCGGTAGTCAGGCTCGCGCGGCTGGCTGAACAGCATAGGCCCAGCGTCAATGGTGTCGCCGACGGGGCTCGGCACATGCCGGTGCCGCGCAGGGCAGTCATCCCGCATGCACTGGGCACCGGGCGGCGGGGAGATACCGCACGTCTCGCAAGTCTTCCGCACCCGAAGCCGCGCGCGGCCACGAATAGCGCCCATTCGGTAAAACCCGTTTTCGTCTGACTTGAGCCCGAACCACCACAGCGCGCGGCCGATCTTGGCGCGGATGTTCATGCGGCCGTCTCAGTGTTCGGTTCTGGCGATGGCCGGCCTTCACCGCCGACACAGACATTCTCAAGGCCGGCGGTCAGATGCGGCGACGCGCGCGACAGGGCAGGCGCCTCGGAGAACTGCGGGCGGGAAACGGCTGTCGCTGTATTGCGGGAGCCCCATGTGTCGGGCATCTTCTCCGCGTCAAACGTCACGCCCGTTTCGTATACCCCCGACAGCCACCTCCGCACGCGGCCGATCATGGCGCAGATCATGCAATCTCCCGCAATGGCCACGCGAGCGGGTCGAAATACGTGACGCCCAGCGGGTTGTCGGCCGTCCGGTTTTTGCTTGCCTCGCTTGTATGCCAGCGATTCAGCGCCATTGCCAACGTCATCGCCTGCTCTGCGGTAAGGTTGAAGCAAGCCCAATCCGGGCCAAGATCGTCATTCTGTATTGCGATCCTAATGCCGGTATTTGGCGTGTACGAAGCCGAGATTACCCCCTCTCCGGTTTCGTCCCGGATTGCCTCAAGAACCTCGAAGCCGTTCATGGCGCCAGCACCGGCACAACCGGACTCAGGCCCATGAGGTGCAGTGCCGCATCCACCACCTCGGCGCGCGCGGCAGCGACGGCGGCCTCGACGGCCGGCTCCACGAAGCCCAGCCCGTTCACGACGATGTCTTCCAGCTTGTACTGCTTCAGGTGCCGCGCCAGTCCGACAGCCATGCGTACCGCCTCTTCGAAGCCGGGGTTGGCGTAGAGATCGGCGCCCGGCGCAGGCGGGGCATCGGCTGCGGGCAAGCAACGCTTCCCGCCGCTCGCCGCGTCCTCGGCCCATTGGGCGGGCTCGACCGGCACGACCCGCGCATTGACCAGATACTTGGCCTTCAGCCCGTCGATGGTCGCGTTGATCTCGCCCTGCAGCGCTTCGAGCGTGCCGAGCGCGACGGCGTCGGGGTCCATGTCTTCGCGCGCGCCTTCAAGCATCGGCCGCCCCCATTGCGATGATTCCCTCAATCGTCTCCCGCGCCTGCTCCACCCGCTCGCGGGCTTTCGCGCTCGCCGCCTCTGCCGTGGCAACCGCATCGAGGGTTGCTTTCTCCTGTGCATAAGCTTCGTTGAGAACGGCGTAGGCGGCTGCCTTTGCCTTTATGGCCACCTCGTATTCAGCCATTGCCGCAGCTTTGTCAGGCATCATCAGGCCTCCGGTTTGGGTTGATTCTGGTATTTCCTAAATAGCTCCCGCCGCGCTGCATCATTTCGATAGTGCGTAACCGTTGTCACGGAAATGCCCAGCGCCCGTGCGATGGACGCCATCGACTCGCCGCCCGCCAAGCGTGTCAGCGCTTCCGCGCTCCGCGGGCCGACTACAGCCGCCGTTGGGCCACGAGCACCACAGCTGACCGAACAGTACTTCCGCTTGCCCAGCAGCCCCGCGGGGAGCGCGAACACCTTGCCACAATACCCACACGGCTTAGTTGCGCGAATTGAGCGCCGCGGCCGTGATCGCGCGCGGATCTCGGCGAGCAGAGCATTGGCCGCGCGTCGCGCAGCCACAAGTCCTTCGACCGTCCCCAACGCCAGGCCCGCAGATATCTCGGCGAGCATCACGTCGGTTT
>JAUSIF010000243.1 GCA_030648135.1 Xanthobacteraceae bacterium | reverse complement strand
ACGCCGACGCGACGCCCAATCCGGGCGGCCTGCCGCAAGTCGGCGAGACGCTGCTCGTCTTTCCGAACAATCATCTTGGCTATGCCCTGACCTGGTACGGGCTCGCCGCGGCGCTCGCGGGCGTGTTTTCGGTCTTCGCCTGGCAGCGCCTCTGGGAAGATGCCTGACGCTTGCCTCCGCGCAGGCGCGTCCTTAGGGTGCCGCCGATCGAGGACATCGGCCGTGCTTTATCTCTCCACCCGCGGCGAGGCGCCGCTCATCTCCTTCGCCGACGCGCTCTTGGCCGGGCTCGCGCGCGACGGCGGACTCTATGTGCCGGAGACTTGGCCGAGCTTCTCGCGCGAGGAGATCGCCGCCTTCAAGGACAAACCCTATGCGGAAGTGGCACTTAAAGTGATCCGGCCTTTCGTCGCCGGCTCGATCAAGGACGCCGATCTCGCGCGCATGATCAAGGAAGCCTACGCCAGCTTCGATCATCCCGCGGTGGCGCCGCTCAAGGAACTCGCGCCCAACGAATGGATTCTCGAGCTGTTTCACGGGCCGACGCTCGCCTTCAAGGACATCGCCATGCAGTTGCTGGCGCGGCTGATCGACCATGTATTGGCCGAGCGCAGCGAGCGCGCGACCATCGTGGGCGCCACTTCCGGCGACACCGGCGGCGCCGCGGTCGAAGCCTTCCGCGGCCGCGACCGCGCCGATCTCATCATTCTCTATCCCAAGGGCCGCGTGTCCGAGGTGCAGCGGCGGATGATGACCACCGCGCCCGAGGAAAACGTGCATGCGGTCGCGCTCGAGGGCACCTTCGACGATTGCCAGGGCATCGTGAAGGCGCTGTTCAACGATCACGCTTTCCGCGACCGGGTGAAGCTCTCGGGCGTGAACTCCATCAATTGGGCGCGCATCATGGCGCAGAGCATCTATTACTTCACCGCCGCGGCGGCGCTGGGCGCGCCCGCGCGCAAAGTCCGCTTCGCCGTGCCGACCGGAAATTTCGGCGACATTTTCGCGGGCTACGTGGCCGCGCGCATGGGGCTCCCGCTCGATCGCCTGATCATCGCCACCAATGTCAACGACATTCTCGCCCGCACGCTTGCAACCGGCCGCTACGAGCCGCAGCAGGTGGTGGCGACTTCCTCGCCCGCCATGGACATCCAGGTCTCCTCCAATTTCGAGCGGCTCTTGTTCGAGGCCTATCGACGCAACAGCGCGTCGGTGCGCGCGCTGATGGCGGCGCTCGCCAAAGATGGGCGCTTCTCGCTTTCGAACGAGGCGCTCGCCGCGATCCGCGCGAGCTTCGAAGCGGGACGCGCCGACGAGAGCGAAATCGTCGCGACCATCCGCTCGGTGCATGCGGCGACCGGCTATGTGCTCGATCCGCACACCGCCGTCGGTCTCGCCGTCGCCCGCAAGCTAAAGGGGAAAGCTGCGGCGCCGACGATCGTGCTCGGCACCGCTCACCCGGCGAAATTTCCGGAAGTGGTCGAGGCCGCGACTGGCTCCCGTCCGCAACTGCCGGCGCGGCTCGCCGATCTGCAAGCCCGGCGCGAGCGCATCGCCACGCTGCCGGCCACATTCGAGGCGGTCGCCCGCTTCGTCGAGGGACAGAGCCGCGCCGCCGTGGCAGGGGCCGCCGCATGACCGCGCGCGTCAGCAAGCTTCCGAGCGGTCTCACCATCGTCACCGATCGGATGCCGCATCTGAAGACCGCCTCGCTCGGCATCTGGGCGGGCGCCGGCTCGCGTCACGAGGATACCGACGAGCACGGCATCTCCCATCTTTTGGAACACATGGCCTTCAAGGGCACCCGGCGGCGCAGCGCGCGTGCGATGGTCGAGGAGATCGAGGCCGTCGGCGGCGATCTCAACGCCTCGACCGGTGTCGAGGCCACCGGCTATTACGCGCGCGTGCTCGGCGCCGACGTGCCGCTCGCCCTCGACATCCTGACCGACATCCTGACCGAGCCCACCTTCGATCCGCAAGAACTCGCGCGCGAGCAAGGCGTGATCGTGCAGGAAATCGGCGCCTCCAACGACACCCCGGAGGATGTCGTATTCGATCTGTTTCAGGCGCGCGCTTTTCCCGAGCAATCGATCGGCCGCCCGATCCTGGGCACGGCGAATTCGGTGCGTTCCTTTACGCCCGAGCGCCTGCGTTCCTATCTCGGAAAGCATTACCGCGCGCCGCGCATGATCGTGGCGGCGGCGGGAGACATCGATCACGACGCCATCGTCGCCGACGTGGAAAAACGTCTCGCTGCGATCCCGGCTGTTGCCGGCGCGCCGGCGCAGTCCGCGCGCTATGCCGGCGGGCTCGAGCTTGGAACGCGCAAGCTCGAACAGGCCCATGTTGTGCTCGGACTGCAAGGCTGTTCTTATCTCGCGCCCGGGTTCTACGCGCTGCAGGTCTTCACCAACGTGCTCGGCGGCGGCAGCTCCTCGCGCCTGTTTCAAGAAGTGCGCGAAAAGCGCGGGCTCTGCTATTCGATCTATGCCTATCACCAGTCTTTCTTCGATACCGGCATCTTCGGCGTCTATGCCGGCACCGACCCGGCCGACACCCGCGATCTGATGGCGGTCGTCGTCGACGAGCTTGCCGGTGCCGCCGCGACCGCGAACGAAGCGGAAATCGGGCGTGCCAAGGCGCTGATGAAAGTCGGGCTGCTCGGAATGCTGGAAAGTTCTTCGGCCCGCGCCGATCAACTCGGCCGCCAGATTCTCGCCTACGGCCGGCCGATTCCGCTCGAAGAACTGGTGGCGAGGATCGACGCCGTCACGCTCGCGGACGTGCGGGCGGCGGGCGGTGCGCTCATCGCCTCCGGCCGGCCCACCTTCGCCGGACTCGGTCCCCGCGCCGGCCTTGAATCGGCCGCGCGCATCGCCGAGAGTTTGCAACGCCGGGCCGCCTGAGGTCCGGCGCACGCCGCGCCCAAAGCTCGATGGCTCTGTTCAAGTCGGTTCTATGGTCCGCGCCGCTGCCCGTGATCGAGGGCAGAGGCGTTTTCCTGCGCGTCCCGCAGATGGCGGACTGGAGCGAATGGTCGCGCTTGCGCGGGGACAGCCGCGCCTTCCTGACGCCATGGGAACCGCTGTGGCCGGCGGACGATCTCAGTCGCGGCGCATTCCGCCGCCGCATGCGCCGCTATGTCCGCGAGATGCGCGCCGATATCGGCTATCCGTTCCT
>JAUSIF010000241.1 GCA_030648135.1 Xanthobacteraceae bacterium | reverse complement strand
CCGACCGGTCCTGCCGGTTGCGTCAACGGCAATACCGGCCCCGCCACCGGACGCCCGCTGGGAGCGATCTCGGGTCCTTGCTGCGGCAGAAGCGGTGGGCGTCCGCCGCGTAGATCAAACAGACGGACGAGATCGCGCTCGACATAATGGGCGAGTTTGCGCCCACCCGCCTTGCTGAAGTGCACGCCGTCGGAAATTCGCAACCGGCGAATCTGCCCGTCGAGCGCGGGACCCATGGTGATGTACTCGCCCTTCTCGTTGATGAAGCCGTCCCAGACGTCGACGAAGTACGCGCCCGTCTTTTCCGCCCGTTCGCGCAGGATGTCGTTGAAATATTCCATATCGGTGGAAAGCCGCGGACTGCGCATCGCGGGCAAGCCGACGATGAAGACGGGGACTCCCTTTTCCTTCAGCCGGTTGAGCGTGTCCTCCACGCGCTTGCCATAGAGCTCGCGCCAGCGCTCGGAGCGCGGTTCGTGAGCGCCGGTTTCGTCGCGCAGTTGCTGGCGGTCGTTCGCGCCCAGCATCAGCGCGATGGCAGTGACTTTTTCCGTCGCCAGCAAGGACGGAATCCGCGCCGGCCAGTCATAGACGTCGGCACGCACGAAGCCGGTGCTAGCCTTCGTCTTCTTGACGATGACGACTTCCGGACGGTCGGCGACGAACGCATCGGCGAGTCCTTGCGCCAGCTGGTCGGCCAACGTGTCGCCGAACACGAGCACATATTCGGTCGCGGGCGAGAGCCGTTCCTTGTCGGCGTCGGCCGACGAACCAAAGACGGTTCCGACCGGCTGGTCGGAAGGCGGCTCGACGTAACTCGGCCTCGGATGTGAATCGCGTCCGAATGGAAAGTTGAAGAACGGCACGTTCCGGCGGAACGGGTCGCGCAACATGAAATAGCGGTCATCTCTAAGACCCTGCGCCTGCGCGATCTCCGTTGCGACGGACAAAGCGCCCGCGAGAACGGCAGCGGCAAGAAGGAAACGGACAGAAATGAACCGGGCCATGTCTCAATGCCAACGCTCGACGACCCCAGAGCGATGACCGAGTTTCGCGGCCATTTCAAGGCCCTATCGGAAAACGACGGTCTCGGTGGCCGGGGCAGCCCTTGCACGCCGCGGGATTCAATTGCTCCGGCGCAAGCGCTCCAACAACTTCACGCTCGCGAATCCGTCGGGCACGAGACCGGTCTTGGCCTGGAAATCGCGGAGCGCCGTCCTCGTCCTGGCGCCAAATATCCCGTCCGTGTCGCCGATATCATGTCCGAGCGCGGCCAGCCGCGATTGCATCTCGATCCGTTCGGTGCGGGATAAGGGCAATTCGTCGCGCGGCCAAGGCTGCTTCAGCGGCTCACCACCGCGGATGCGGTCGGCGAGATGGCCGATGGCGAGCGCATAGGCCTCGGCTGGATTGTACTTCATCAGCACGCGAAAATTATTGACCATCACGAAGGCGGGCCCGCGCGCGCCGGCCGGAAGCAGAATAAATCCTTGATCGCCCGGGCGCGGAAACGGTTTGTCGCCGACGCGCCTGACGCCCAACGCTTCCCATTCCTTCAGCGTCTTGCGGACCGAACGGTCGGCATGGAGAAAATTGAAGTTCCCGGGCAGCGTGACCTCATAGCCCCAGGTCGCGCCGCGCTGCCATCCGTCGAGCTTCAGGTTGTTCGCGGTCGAAGCAATCACGTCGGGGATCGAGTCGACCACGTTGCGCTTGCCGTCACCGTCGAAATCGACCGCGTAGCGCTTGAACGAAGTCGGCATGAACTGGGTCGGGCCGAAGGCGCCGGCCCAGGAACCCTTGAGGTGATCGAGCGGTACATCGCCGCGCTCCAGGATTTCGAGGGTGGAGATGAATTCGTCGCGGAAATAGCTCTGCCTCCGACCGATGCAGGCGAGCGTCGCGGTCGAGCGCACGACCGGCCGCTCGCCGATCTCCTTGCCGTAGTTTGACTCGATGCCCCAGATGGCGGCGATGATATAGCGGTCGACGCCGTAGGCCTTCTCCACCGCATCGAATATTACGCGGTTCTGGGCGATGGCTTCTTTTCCCGTGGCGATGCGGTTGTCGCTCACGAGCATGTCGACGTAATCCCAGATCGGTTTCGAAAATTCGGGCTGCGTATCCAAGAGATCCATGATGCGCAGCTCGGGCTCCAGCCCACGCGTCGCCATTTCGAAGGTGCGGCGCGAGACGTGGCGTGCCGCCGCCTGCGGCCACAGCGAGGCGATGCATTGCTGGAAATTCGCAGTCGCCGCCATGATTGCCTGAGGCGCCATCAGCGGATGGCCAGAACCCTCGAGCGGCAAGCTCTGGGGCGCGACGCGCGTGGCGTAAACGTTGAAGCGATCTTCCGAATCCTGGGCGATCGCCGCTGCGAGCGCGATCGCCAACGCCGCGACAGCTCCTCCGAAGAGAGCAAATATTTCTCGGCGGCGGCAGCAAGCGGATTTTGCGGGGGCGCGGGTCATGCGTTACTGCGAAGTCTATTCCGATTCGAGTCGGAAATATGTTGCGTCATCCGATGCCTCAGCGTTGCAACCGCAGACCGAGAAGCACGATGTTCGCCGTATAGTCCTGCCCGGGAACGTTCGAATGTAGCCACTCGCGGCGCAATTCTCCCTTGAGCGCGAGCGAGCGGTTCAAATTATAGGTGAGTGCCGCCGATATGCCGAGCTTTTCATCGAGGCGGTCGACGCCGCGATAATCATCGAGGCCATAGGCGACGCTCGCCGAACCGATGAGCCAGCGCCGGAAGGCATGGTCGACGGTGATTCTGGCCTCGCGCCTGAACAGGCCCGATGCGCCGGTGAGCGTCGTCTCCTCGATCGTGGATTTAGCCGCCAGCGTCACTTTGGTGAGCCCGGTCGCTTTCCAGACTAGCGAGGAATCCACGATCAAACCCGAGATGTCCGGCAGACTCGGGTCGCGGTAGCTACGTCGGGCGTATCCGACCGAGGCCTCGCCGGTGAGAACCCCCTTGCGGTCGAACTCGACGCCCGTCCGCGCAAAGACCCCATCCGAGCCTCGGCGAATTCCATCGAAATCGATCTCGCGATCGAATACGCGCGTGTCGAGACCCGCCTCGACAAACGGTTTGATCCCGGGCGTTATCTCGTAGCCGCCGCGCAGTTTGCCCGCATAGGACGTGAAATTGCGGTCAGAGAGATCTTCGATACCGCCCGAAATCAGGTGCGCATTCTCATAGGTGCTGTGCTCGATACTGCCGCGCAGCGCCATCTCGAAACGATTGAAGCGCCGCACGTACCCGGCCGAGGTTCCGAAGCTATAGATATTGGGCGGGCGCACCGCCGAGGTAATGGCATCGGGGCTGCCGGGGCTCTCGGTGGTGAGCGACGCTTTGCCCTCGAGTTCGATGCGGCTCTGCGACGTAACGTCGATCCGCCCGCGCAATTTGGCCTCCGCCTCCGGGCGGTCGTTCCCGCTCACATCGGAATAAGTCGTGTAGGCACCGCGCAGATCGGCAGTGAGCTCGTGGCGCGACCATTCCGAGCGTGCGTTGACTTTCGCGGCCACCGCGGTGAAGCGGGAGCCGGGCCCGTTGGCGGTGCGGAACGGATTGTCGTCGTAGCCTTCCGAAAGTTCCAAGCTCGGCTTCACCAGGAAGCTGCCGGCGTGCACGCCAACCGGACCAAAGGGATCTTCCTCTTCCTTGGGCCGTGATGGCCGGCGGGGAGCGAGGCCGGCTGTCGTCGCGCCCGCAACCGGCCTCCCCCGCGCCGCCGCGGCGGCAGGGACGGTCTTGGGCGCTTTCGCTTTCTTGATCTTCTTGGCGCCGCGGATCGGGGTATTGGTCGAGATAAATCCGGTTTCTCCGGCGCCCGAACCGGGAGACGAGCCGAAGGTCGCCTCGCCTTTATGGCTGTTGGCGGGATCGCCCGCGCCGCTCGTGACGGTACGGATGGCCGACGACGCGGGTAGCGTCGAGCGCAGCCCGGGCTTGACCTGCTCGTCGCCCTCGCCGGCGCCGAAGGCCGCCGCGGCGGAGACGACGAGGGCGAGTGCTAGGCTCGCGCACGTGCGTGCGGGTTGGGACAGGCGCGGCAATGGCAATTTCTCTCGGGCTTCGCGTGGTTAACGAAGCTAAAACGCGCATGGTTAACGGACCCTTTTCCACCGGGGTCGAGTCGCCTCCGGCCCCCGGCCGTGCTAGGAAAATCCTTGGGAAATGGGAGGTCCGCCGTATGGCCAGCCCGAAAAGTCGCAGGGCTATCGGCACTGAAGCGTCTTCGGACCTCGTGCGTTCCGCCTTGCGGACGCTGGAGACCGAGGCGGCAGGGCTTGAGGCGCTTTCCGCATCCATCGCGGACGGACTGGGAGAGGCGTTCGTCGCGGCGGTCGAGAAGATCCGCTCGGCCGCGGGCCGCGTCGTGATCTCCGGCATGGGCAAGAGCGGCCATGTCGGCCGCAAGGTCGCCGCCACTTTCGCCTCGACCGGAACCCCCGCCTATTTCGTCCATCCCAGCGAGGCGAGCCATGGTGATCTCGGCGTGATCACCCGTGACGACGTCATCATTGCGTTGTCATGGTCGGGCGAGACGGTCGAACTCAAGGACTTGATCGACTATGCCAAACGCTTCCGCGTGGCACTCGTAGCGGTGACGGCGAGCCAGGACTCTACCCTCGCCAAGGCCGCCGATGTGGCACTGATCATGCCGGCGGCGCGCGAGGCCTGCCCGCTCGGCCTGGCGCCGACGACGTCCACCTTGATGCAGCTCGCGATCGGCGACGCACTGGCGGTGGCGCTGTTCGAGAGCCGCGGCTTCACCGCCCTCGACTTCAAGGCGCTGCATCCGGGCGGCAGGCTCGGCGCGAGCCTCACTTTCGTTCGCGACGTGATGCATACGGGCGAGAAGATGCCGCTGGTGAAGCTCGGCACGCGCATGACCGAAGCGGTCGTCGAGATGACGTCGAAGGGCTTCGGTTGCGTGGGCGTCGTCAATGCGAACGGCCATCTCATCGGCATCGTCACCGACGGCGATCTACGCCGTCACATGCGCGAAGACTTACTCGCCAGTCCCGTGGACGAGGTGATGACGAAGAATCCGAGGTCGATACGGCCCGACCAGCTCGCGGGCGAGGCGCTCGAGCAACTCAACGCCGGGAAGATCACGGCCCTGTTCGTGGTCGATCGCGCGAAGCCCGTCGGCCTCGTCCACTTCCACGATCTGTTGCGGATCGGAGTGGTTTGAGCAGCTTTGGCGCCGCGGCCACCTTCAGATCCAGCCCTGTAACTCGCGCTCGGCGAGGTGGCGGATCACCCGCATGCCGTCTTCGGCATCGTTGAGACAGGGCACGGCGATGAAATTCTTGCCGCCGTGGTGGCGAAAGATCTCGGCGTTCTCGCCGGCGATCTCCTCCAGCGTCTCCAGACAATCGGCGGAAAAGCCCGGCATTACCACGGCGAGGCTGCTCACGCCTTCCTCGGCGAGCGCGCGCACCGTCTCGTCGGTATAGGGCTCCAGCCACTTGGCGCGGCCGAAGCGCGACTGGAACGTGAATTTGAATTTCCGTTCGCCGAGCTTGAGCCGCTCGGCGAGGAGCCGCGCCGTCTCGGCGCAATGGCGCGCATAGGGATCGCCCTTCCGCACATAGTCCTCGGGCACCCCGTGAAAGGAGGCGAGGATCATGTCGGGCTTCCAGGATAGTTTCTGCAGCGAGGCTTCGAGCGTGGACGCCACCGCCTCGATATAAACCGGATCGTCGAAATAGGGCGGCGCCACCCGCAGGCTCGGCTGCCAGCGCATTTTTGCGAGCGTCTCGAAGACTTTGTCGCAAACGGTGGCGGTGGTCGCCGCCGCATATTGCGGATACAGCGGCAGGATGAGCAAGCGCTCGCAGCCTTGTTGAGCGAGCGCGGCAAGACGCGAGGGCAGCGACGGATTGCCATAGCGCATGGCCCAATCGACGACGAGGCGGGGATCGATGCCCTCGAGATGCCGGGCGAGCTTCTCGGCCTGCGAGCGCGTGATGGTTTTCAGCGGCGATTCATTGCGCGCGCGGTTCCAGATCTTGTCGTAGTCGCGGCCCTTTCGGGCGGGACGCGTCGATAGAATGATGACATTGAGCACGAACCACCACAGCGCGCGGTTGGTCTCGATCACCCGGCGGTCGGAGAGAAATTCCTTTAAATAACGCCGCATCGACCAATAGTCGGTGGCATCCGGCGTGCCGAGATTGACGAGCAGCACACCGATGCGGCCGGCTTCGAGCTTCGAGCGATCGGCGGATGACGAGTTCATCGTTGATTCTTTAACCGCGGAGCGCTCATTCTGCCGCGGCGGCGGATAGCGGAATCTCGCCGCCGGCCTCGGGCCCGGCGCGCAGGCGCGCGAGCAACGCCGCCTCTTCGGCCTTGGCGGCGGCAAGCTGGCGCGCCTTGACAGGGCCGAAACCGCGAATCTTGTCCGGGATCGAGGCAAGAGCGACCGCAAGGGCGTGGTTCGCAGGTACGAGCATCGGCAAGAGCTCCTCGATGAGCGCCACATAATCCTCGATCAGCCGGCGCTCTAACCGCCGTTCCGCCGTCCAGCCGAACGGATCGAACGCGGTGCCGCGCAGGAATTTCAACCGGGCAAGCAGGCGGAAGGCGCTCACCATCCACGGCCCGAAGACGATCTTCTTCGGGCGACCGGTGGCGGGGTCCATGCGCGCGAACAGCGGCGGCGCCAGATGGTACTCGAGCTCGACCTCGCCATCGAAGCTCGATGCCACTTGCTGGGCGAAGGAGCCGTCGCTGTAGAGCCGCGCCACTTCGTATTCGTCCTTGTAGGCCATGAGCTTGAACAAATTCCGTGCCACCACTTCGGCGAGATCTTGGCTAGCCGGCACGCGCGCCGCTTCCGCCATCCGCACCCGCTCTACGACTTCGCGGTAGCGCGCCGCATAGGCGGCATTCTGATAGCTGGTGAGGAAGCCGACGCGGCGCTCGATGATTTCCTCGAGCGAGATCGAGAGCCGGCGCGCGTCGGTCGCCGTTTCCGCCGGTTCGGCTATCGCCATGACCGCATCCGGATCAATCGCGGTCCGCCGGCCCCAGGCAAACGTCGCCTTGTTCGCTTCCACCGCCTCGCCGTTAAGCTCGATCGCCCGCTCGATCGCGGCCGCCGAGACCGGGATCGCGCCGAGCTGATAGGCATAACCAAGCAGGAAAATGTTCTGGCCGAGCGAAGCGCCGAACAAGGCGGTGGAAAGCCGCGTCGCATCGACATAACGGGTATGCTCGCGGCCCGCTGCTCCCGTGATCGCGCGCTTCAAGCGTTCGGTCGGCAGCGAAAAATCGGCGTCGCGGGTGAATTCGCCGGGCAGCATCTCGTGGGTGTTGACCACGAAGGTGGTGGCGCCGGGCTTCACCGCGGCGAGCACTTTCTTGGTTCCGGCGACGACCATATCGCCGCCGAGCACGAGATCGGCCCCGCGCGCCGGCACGCGGATGGCATGGATGTCCTCGGGCTTGGCGGCGATGCGGATGTGGCTCGCGACCGCCCCGCCCTTCTGGGCGAGCCCGGCCATGTCGATGACGCCGCAGCCCTTGCCTTCCAGATGCGCGGCCATGCCGATGAGCGCGCCGATGGTCACGATCCCGGTACCGCCGATTCCGGTGACGATGATCCCGTAGTTCCCCTCGATCGCTGGCAGCACCGGCTCGGGCGGACGCGGCAGGTCGTGCGCGGCGGCGACGCCGGTCCCGCGTTTCAACTTCGCCCCATGCACCGTTACCAGCGCCGGGCAGAAGCCCTTGAGGCAGGAGAAGTCCTTGTTGCAGCTCGACTGGTCGATCTCGCGCTTGCGGCCCCATTCGGTCTCGAGCGGCTGGATCGCGATGCAGTTCGATTGCACCCCGCAATCGCCGCAGCCTTCGCAGACGAGTTCGTTGATGACGACGCGCTGGTCGGGGTCGGGATAAAGCCCGCGCTTGCGGCGGCGGCGCTTCTCGGCGGCGCAGGTCTGGTCGTAGATGAGGACGGTGCAGCCGGGGATCGCGGCGAGCTCTTTCTGGACCTGCATCAGCTCGTCGCGGTGATGGATGGTGAGCCCCTTCGGCCAGTCCTCGTCGCGGGCATATTTTTCCGGCTCGTCGGTGGCGATGACGACCTTCTTCGCACCTTCGGCCGCAACCTGGCGGGCAATCATCGGCACGTTCAGCCCGCCATCGTTCGGCTGGCCGCCGGTCATGGCGACGGCGTCGTTGTAGAGAATCTTGTAGGTGATGTTGACGCCCGAGGCGATGGCGGCGCGGATCGCCATGTAGCCGGAATGGTTATAGGTGCCGTCGCCGATGTTCTGGAACACGTGCAGGCATTTGGAGAACGGCGCCTCGCCGATCCAGTTCGCACCCTCGCCCCCCATGTGGGTGAAGCCCTGCGTCGCGCGGTCCATCCACTGCACCATGTAATGGCAGCCGATGCCGGCATAGGCGCGGGTGCCCTCGGGGATCACCGTCGAGGTGTTGTGCGGGCAGCCCGGACAGAAATAGGGAATGCGGGTGGCGACGTCCTCAGTCTCGGCGAGAATGCGCTGGGCCTCCTTGAGATCGGCGACATGCTTGGCGAGCGCCTCGTTCGCTCCGTATTTCAAGAGCCGGTCGCCGATGCAGATAGCGATGTCGTTGGGGTCAAGCGCGCCCTTGATCGGGAACAGCCAATTGCCCTGTTCATCCTTTTTGCCGATGCAGGTGGGCTGATTGTTGGTGCCGTACAACTCCTCGCGCACCTGCACTTCGATCAGCGAACGCTTCTCCTCGACCACGACGATGAGATCGAGCCCGGCCGCGAACTCCGCGAGCTCCAAGCGCGACAACGGATAGGGACACGCGACCTTGAACAACCGGATGCCGAGATCGTTACACTTCACCTCGTCGATGCCGAGCTCGTCGAGCGCCTGACGCACGTCGAGATAGGACTTGCCGACGGTGACCACGCCGATCTTCGGATTGCGCCCACCGGAGGTGATCCAGCGGTTGAGTTTGTTCGCGCGCACGAAGGCAAGCATGGCGTCGCGCTTATAATCGTGCAGCCGCGCCTCCATGCCGAGCACGCTGTCGTGCAGGCGGATATTGAGTCCGCCTTCCGGCATCTTGAAGTCGGTCGGAATTTCGATCTTCACCCGATCGAGGCCGCCGTCGATGACGGCGGTCGATTCCACCGTCTCATGCACACATTTGAGAGCGACCCAGGCGCCGCAGTAACGCGACATCGCCCAGCCATAGAGCCCGTAGTCGAGGATTTCCTGAACGCCCGCCGGATTCAGGATCGGGATCACCAAGTCGACGAAATTGAATTCGGTTTGATGCGCGGTGGTGGACGACTCGGCGGTGTGATCGTCGCCCATGAGCGCGAGCACACCGCCGTGCATCGAGGTGCCGGCGAAATTGGCGTGGCGGAAGACGTCGCCGGTGCGGTCCACGCCCGGCCCCTTGCCGTACCAAATGCCGAACACGCCATCGAATTTTCCCTCGCCGCGCAGCTCCGCCTGTTGCGTGCCCCACAAGGCGGTGGCGGCCAGATCCTCGTTGATACCAGCCCGGAACATGACATCGGCGCGCTGAAGAAACGGCTTGGCGCGGATGAATTGCTGGTCGAGGCCGCCGAGCGGCGAGCCACGATAGCCCGAGACATAGCCCGCGGTATTCAAGCCGGCGCGGCGGTCGCGCTCCTTCTGCATCAGGCAGAGGCGAATCAGCGCCTGATAGCCGGTGACGAACACGCGGCTGTTGGCGAGATCGTATTTGTCGTCGAGGGTGACGTTCGAAAGCGTCATCGCCTTCTCCGCCGCAGGCCGTGGCCTTCCGGAACGCCGCTCCGGCAGATTCGACCGCCCGTGGTCAAGGCGTGAAACTTACATAAGCGTTCCGCCTGCGCAATTTCGTTATCGCCGGAGCTGCGGCAGCAAAATTGCCTCCAAGGGCAGTAATGCGCAATTTGGCGTATCGCAACGAAACGAGCAGTAACCGGCGATCAACCCCAGCGCCAGAAATCCTGCCCTTCCTCGGCGAGCGCGCGGGCGAGCACCATCTTGTGCACCTCGGAGGCGCCGTCGACGAGCTTGGCCTGGGGGGCGTAGCGGTAGATCCATTCCAGAATCGTGTCCTT